>JANNRU010000285.1:0-5336 GCA_031401755.1 Acidobacteriota bacterium
GTCATCTCCGGGCCGGCGGGCGTTAAATAGGGTGTTCGCGCGATCTTCGCCGCGAAGAGCAATGCATCGAAGTTTTCTGGATAGACCGTTGACTCAAAAGTGGAACAGTTCTGAAAAAATGCGGTTCCGACCTCGAACACGATCGAGGCCACCCCGAGCTCGCCGTACACGAAGTCGATCGTCGTGCCGTCGGTCGGATAGAGCTCCACTGCTTGCTGCGGCTCATGGCCGTTGAAGTACGCCAGTTTCCGCCCGAGCGTGCGCAAGGCGCTTCCGTTGGGAGCGGTGCCGGGAAAACCCCACGGCCACAGAACCAATTCACCCGAGCTATGGGTATCGATGTAGAGCCCAGTCGCATCGGCGGGAGCGGGCGAGGTCAGCGGCGCATCGCGCTGGTCTGGGAATTCGCTGCGCAGGTAGGTCTGCAAGGCTTGCGTCTCAGGCTCGGAACCCGCAGCCGGGCCGCGGAAAGTTAAACTGCACGCGCTCCCCGACGAGCCTCCGCAACAGCCCCAACCGAAGGAGAAATTCCGATTCAGATCCGCACCGCGATTGACACTCGTCGCGCCGCAGTACCCCCGGTTCGTGTTTTTGCGCCACGATAGGCCGGTCTCCGCCTGTTTCCTCCCATCGGGATTGCCTTGGAGCAGCAGATGCACCTCGTGGTGATCGAGAATCCAGCGCGCATCGGGGTCGCTGTCGTAGTTCTTGACCAGAAACTCGCCGAAACGTGTACTGATCTCGGCCGGCGCGTACTCGCGAGCGTGGATCGACGAGCTGACGATCAACTTCGGTTTCGGCCCAGAGCTCGCGGAGTTGGTCAGTTTGAGGATGCCCAAATCGTAGCCACCGATGCCGGCCGTCTTTTCCCAGGTGTCCCCGATATCGATCCAGCTCGCCAGATCCGGCCGATCGACGACCAACGCCTGCGCAGTCGCGTAGGTCTCTTCGACCGTGCGGTAGCAGGCAAAACCGGGAATCGCCGCCGATGCTGGCGGACGCGGCAGACGGAGCTCCGCGGTTCGCGCCTCGTCGATCTCGATTGCGAATCCCCGGGCCACGATCGCCGTAGCCTCTTGCGCATCGACTAGCGCCAGGACGAAGCCCTGCCTCCTGTCGCGGAATTCGAGCAGGTCGAAGCCAACTAGCTCCGCGATTCGCCCGACGTCGCCGTAATAGATGCGGACGACGCTCGGTCCCTCGGCGAAGCGACTCGGCTCGATAGGTTCGGCCGCGGCCACAGCCGAACGCACCGGGACGAGGAGCGACGCGACACTGAACGCTAGCGCGATCCCAAAGCGAGGCCGGAGCGAAAGACCGGCTTCCCGAAGCTGTGGCATGAGGCCTCCGCGAAGCTTGGCACGACGATCGCGGACATACCGCGGGCGCCGCGATCAGGCCATTCGGCTCGATCTGGGACCGTCGGCCGGCACCGGCGGGCTGACGGCCGACACGCCGAACGCTACACGGCCGGTGGTGGAGCTGAGGGGGATCGAACCCCTGACCTCGTGAATGCCATTCACGCGCTCTCCCAACTGAGCTACAGCCCCGAAAGCCATTCCGACAAGTGCGGCAGATTAGGCCATGGTCCCCTCAGCGTCAAGGCAGGTCGGTTGCGAGCGGATCGGCACCGCTCGTACGATGCGCCGGTCTGAGGAAGCGCATGGGGCCCGGTGGCCCTCCCAGTCTTCAAAACTGCGCGTCGGGCGGTGTTCCCGTCCGGGGTGGGTTCGACTCCCACACGCTTCCGCCAACGTCGCTCATGCGAATCACGGACGGCCCGACGCTCGCCGACCGTCGCCGTCAAGCGCGCGCGTGGACCCGGCTTCCCACAGCGTGAACGTGCATCCAGTTCGTCGTCCCGGCCACGCCTAGCGGCGACCCGGCGAGCACGACGACGATTTCCCCACGGCGGGCGCGCCGTTCGGCGATCAAGACGCGATCCAGCGCTTCGACCATCTGTTCGATCGAGGTCTGCGCGACGAGCGTCCGCGGCTCGACACCCCACTGCAATGCCAGCGCCCGGGCGACGGTTGCATCCGCGGCGAAGGCGAGGATCGGGGTTTCCGGCCTGAACCGCGCCACCTGTCGCGCGGAAAAACCGGATTGGGTGAAGACGGCGAGGGACCGCGCTCCGACCTCATATGCAGTGCGGCAACCGGCTAGACAGATCGACTGCGGCACCGACAACGATTGACCTGGGTTGTCCGTGCGAAGTGGCCGCCTGATCGCTTCCGCGCACTCGATGATCCGATGCATCATTTTGACCGACTCGACTGGGTACCGCCCCATCGCCGTTTCGGCCGTGAGCAACAGGCAATCACTACCGTCGAGTACCGCGTTGGCCACATCGGAGGCCTCCGCGCGGGTCGGCCGCGGCGACTCGCGCATCGACTCGAGCATCTGCGTCGCGGTGACGACCGGCTTCCCGGCGGCATTGGCCAGAGCGATGATCTGCTTCTGCAGCGGAGGAACCTCCTCGGGGGCCATCTCGACGCCCAGATCGCCGCGCGCTACGAGCAGCCCATCGGCGGCCTCGACGATCTCGTCGAGGCGCGCCAACGCTTCGCGCCGCTCGATCTTGGCCATGACCGGCAGGCGCCGGCCGGCGCGCTCGGTGAGCCGGCGCGCGAGTTCGACGTCCTTGGCGCTCTGAACGAAGGAGACCGCCAGCCAATCGGCGCCCAGTTCGACCGCCGTCGCTAGATCCCTTCGATCCTTGGCAGTTAGGGCCGGCACATCCAAACGCGAGCCGGGCAAGTTGATGCCTTTGCGATCGTGCACGATGCCTCCCCGAACGACTTCACAGCGGACCGTGCCTCTTCGGCGCGCGAGGACGACGAGCTCGATCTTTCCGTCGTCGATTAGCACGCGGCCACCACGGTCGACGCTCGTGGTCAGCGCGGCGTAGGTGACCGGAATCGCTCCCGGCCCGGTCTCCTCAACGCCGGCGTGGAGTTCGACGGATCGGCCCGCTTTCAGCTCGAGCGCGCCGCCCTCCAACCGCCCGACTCGCAGACGCGGCCCCTGCAGGTCGGCCATCAACGCGACGACACGGTGCCCAGCGGTCGCGGCCTGCCGCAGACGGAGGGCCAGCCGTCGTTGACCTGCGGGCTCCCCATGTGAGAGGTTGAGCCGGGCGACATCCAAACCCGCCGCCACCATGCGCGCGAGCGTCTTCGGCTCCGAGCAAGAAGGCCCCAACGTCGCCGCGATCTTTGCCTTGCGTCCCATGCGCATCGTCTCTGTACCCTCCGAATCGCGTCGCAACTGCGTAGCGTCCGGCGATCCGGATCCGCGGGGCACCAAGTATACTAACCTGCCTCAACGCGGAGTCCTCTCCGTGTCCGTGCAGCGCGGCCACGGCCTGTCTGCGGAGGTCACCTTGGCGATTGCACTGGCGGTCCACGGCGGCGCGTGGAACATACCCAACGCACTCTGCGCCGACGCGCAGATCGGCGTCAGCCAAGCGCTCGCGCAGGGTTGGGAGGGCTTGCGAGCCGGCGCCTCCGCGATCGATACGGTCGAACTCGTGGTGCGTCTGCTCGAGGATGATCCGAACTTCGACGCGGGCCGGGGATCCCGACTCAACTCGGACGGCAAGGTGCAGATGGATGCCTCGATCATGGAAGGTGATGACCTCCGCGCCGGTGCCGTTGCCGCGATCGAGCGCGTACGTCATCCGATCAGCGTGGCGCGCGCGGTGCTTGAGCGCACAGCCCACGTATTGCTCGTCGGACGAGACGCCCACCGGTTCGCGGCCTCCGTTGGCGCGGAGCTCTGTCGTACGCGCGATCTCCTGGTCGGACGGGAGCGTGAGCGGTTCGATCGCGTGCGCCGCGGCGAGCGCCGGCTCATCGATCAAGAATTCTGCGCCGAGGACCCAGGTCCACTGGGCACCGTCGGCGCGGTCGCACGGGACCGAGCGGGCCGCTTCGCGGCAGCGACGTCGACTGGCGGGACGCAGGACAAGCGACCGGGCAGGGTCGGCGATTCCGCGATTCCCGGCGCGGGAACCTATGCCGATCGGGATGCTGGCGCGGTGTCGGCGACCGGGTGGGGCGAGGGGATCCTGCGGGTCGTCCTGGCCAAGACCGCGATCGATCGAATGGCGGCCGGCGAGTCCCCGGACCGCGCCGGGCGGATGGCCCTCGCCTCGCTTTCCCGTGTCGGTGGATTCGCGGGACTGATCTTGGTCGACCGGGTCGGTCGAGCCGCCGCAGTCTTCACAACGCCGCGAATGGCGCGCGGCTGGGTCACCGAAACCGCCGGACCCTTCGTCGCGGTTGAATCCGATGCTGGTTTGCCGTGAGGCTTCCGCTTCCGCTGGCCTGGACGATCTTGCTGCTCGGCCTGTTCACGTCGGGGCTACTTCGCCAGTTTCACCAACGCACTCCCACCTCCCCTTTCGTCAGCCCAATCGTCGGCAGCCTGCTCTTCGCAGCGGTCTTGATCCTGCTTCTGGTCGCGCAGCGAGAACAGGCTCGTGGCGCCGTGCCGGGACGCGGCATTCGGCTGGGGAGCCTGACCCCCTTGCTCTTGATGTTGCTGATCGAGAAGTGGGTCTCGATTACGCTCTACCCGTTGATTTTCAGCGCCATCGCCCAACCGGAGGCGAACCCAGATCTCCTGGATGCACAGTACAGGACCATGGCGGGAGTCGGTGTGCTTGGCGTTTCACTCGTCGTTGGCAAGTTGTCGGTGCCGACCGCGCGGAGGACTTGGCGACGTGCACGACCCTCCCGTTGGCCGCGCGCGGCCGTCGGCACCGTGGCGGCTGTGGTCGCGACCTATTCGCTCATGGCCCTGTACGGCGCCGTAACCGGTCACTCCTATCGACTGGTCCTCCCACGCTTCGGCATCCTCGCGCTGTGGATCATCGTGGGTCAGGCGATCTTGGCCCTCGGCGAGGAGGTGTTTTTTCGAGGCCTCCTGCTGTCCGAAACCGAACGCATCGCTCCACGACTGGGGGTCCGCGGTCCGGTCGGCCGTCGGTGGATGGCGCTGAGTCTCACCGCGACCGTTTTCGCCATGGAGCACGTCGATGTCTCCGCCGCACCGGACGAGATGCTGCGCCGGTCGGTATTCGTGCTCGCGCTAGGCTTGCTGCTCGGGATGATCGTTAGCGTCAGCGCCAATTTGCACTTTGCCGCTGGGATCCACGCGTGGATCAACTGGCTACTGCTCGGCACGGCCCCCCACTGGGTTGATTCCCGCGGTGCGCCCGCGGTCCCATCGGGGATCTACATCGGCCTGACGCTGATCGCCGGGTTCTCTCTGGCTTTGTGGGGCTATCGACGACGGCATCTCATACGCCGGTGAGTTGCTCCGGCGTG
>JANNRU010000286.1:0-3063 GCA_031401755.1 Acidobacteriota bacterium
CAGTCGCTGGGATCGGTGAAGTAGAGCTTGGCGCCGATCCGATCGAGTGCCACTCCCCCAGGGCGGGCCTTGCTGGCAACGAACACCACAGTCTCGATCCCCGTGCCATCGCGACGGACCCGCTGGATCTTCGGTGTGAAACCTTCGGACGAGAAGCTGGCCCAATAAAGCCTCTCGTCAACGGGATCAAACGTCAGCGCACCGGGATTCTCGGCCTCGACGGAGTCGACGACCACCACGGCGTTGGTGCCATCGAGATCGGCGCGGTGAATCTTGTCGGTGATCTCGTCCGTCCAGTAGATTTGCCCGGCGGCCAGGATGTCGGGCGCAAAGGACAGCAGGCCGAGCAGCGGAATGATGAATCGTTGCCGCATTGGCCAAACCTCCATCGTGCGGACGGAATCGTCCAAGTCGTTTACGCCGAAGAACCGACGATGTCAAGCGTCGGGTTCCGAAACGGCGCCCTTCTGGAAGCTGACGCGCGGGGTCGCCTTAGGCCCCTGGGTTCCCGTCATCCGATTCGACCGACCGCAGGTCACTGAACGGCTTGCCCGGACCGGCATTCAGGTGGTCGTCGATCGCTGCCTGATGGGGAACTCCGACCGCGGCTCCCCGATCCCGATTATTTAGGACTTCAGCCCCGGCCGGAGTCGCAACGCCAACTCCCGGACGGCCTCTGACGCGTCTGCGAGCCCGGAGTCGACTCGAGTGCCGTTCGTGTCGCACGTGGCCTTCATGGCTTCGACGGTCGCGATGCCCTTCGAGGACAGATTGTTTCCGAGGAACAGGCTGAGGTCTTTGAGTCCGCTGAGGAATGGGGGAATGTTGGCCTCCGCAATCGCGAAACTGTCCCGGATGCGGGAAACGATCGGTTCGAGCTCCGCCCGACTCGAGGCGGAGGCCTCGCGAAGCGTCGGATCCTGAATCTTCGACGCGTCCTTGTCCCACTGCTTCAAGTACTTCTCCCTTCCGGCTTTCGCCGCCAGGGCTTGCTTCTTCATGGCCTTGTACATTTGATCGGTCTTGCTGACCGCCTTGGCGAAGGTCCGATAGCGAACTGCGAGTTCGGCGTCGGGGGCCGCAGTCAGCGCCGAGAGCGCCTCCAGCACCTCACTGACATGGCTTCGCGCGGACCGTAAGCCCCGATCGAGCTTGATCAACTTCGACGCCACCGCGTCGGCGCGCCCGGGCGCCTTCTGGGCGGCGACTGGGGTCGCCATCAACCCGAGGCCAAAAACCACAGTCATTACCGGACGGCAGAATTTCATGAGCAACCCTATCTCCTAAAAGCGAGTTTTGACACTCATCGTGTCCGTATCGTAGCGCCCTCGGTTTCCTGAAAACCGGGTTGATAATAGCTCAAGCGAACTCCTCTGCAGCAAGCAGTGCCACCGTCTGGTCCATTCATTCACCCGACGCTTGATCCGAGGTTCTAGAGTGGCCGGATCAGGATTCCGTCGAGAGGAAGTTCGCGGGTGATACTCGTAAGCGTCGCCGCAAGACGCGGTGCGAAATCCCGCAGATTCCAGGCTGCGTGTCGCTGGTAGTAGCGCGGCATTCCGCCGAGTCCTTCGGGCTCGATGAGCGCGTTGGCGAATCCATGGTGGTTCCTCTGGGTGGGATCGTGCGCGTCGTACTCCCGAGCCGCGCGGGTCGATCGCGAACTCGCAACGCCCGTGGAGTCTCCGACCGCCGGTTCGCAGCACCAAAACGTGGGAACACTAGTCGATCTGCAACTCGATCCGCTCCGCCGCCTCGCGCAGTGCGCGCTCGACAGCTTCAGGCCGCTCCCCGCGGGCGAACACAAATCCGGGATAGCGGTGCCCCTCCGGGAGCGGGATCAGCTCCGATCCGAGCGCAACGCTGATCACGACATCCGCGACACCGGGCACCCGGCGCGCCTGCTCGACGCCGAGCACTCCGACGAGCTTCCCGGCGCGCGGAACCCGCAGCATCATCCCGCCCGACGCTGCCGACTCGCGCGCGATCTCCGCGGTGCTGCGGCCAAGCGCGTGGCGCAAAACGAGCTCTTCGAGTGAGATCCCGCTGCCGAATCGCAGCGCCCTGGAGCAAACGCCCCCGATCGTGCGCGCGGCGATCTCGAGTAACCACGGCGCTCCGGAATCGACGCGCACCTCGGCATGCACGGGCCCGTCACGCAGGCCGAGGGCTCGGCAACCGGCCTCGACGTCGCGGGCGATCGCGCGCTGTGTCGTTGGATTCAGTCGCGACGGCGTGACGTAGAGCGTCTCTTCGAACGTGGGCCCTTCGAGCGGATCCGGCTTGTCGAAGAGCGCAAGCGATTGCAGGTGCCCCTCGTCGAGCAGCCCTTCGAACGCGACTTCGACACCAGGGATGAAGCCTTCGACCAGAATCGAATCGTTCGGCCCTCCCCGTTCACGCACGTCTGGCGAGGCGAGGATCGCTGCAATGCGGCGCGCAGCGGCCCGGAACTCCGGCGCGTCATTGGCTCGGATCACGCCTCGGCTTCCCGATAGATGGCGCGGCTTGAGGACGACCGGGTAGGCGCACCCGTTATCGAACCCGCCCAGCGCCTGTTCCACGGGCACGACATGAAATCTCGGGGTCCGCAGGTCCGCCGCCGCGAAACGCCTGCGCATCTCGTACTTGTCGCGCGTGGCTCGCGCGGCATCGAGCGGATTGTGGCGCAGGCCGAGCCGCTCCGCCGCGATCGACGCGAGTTCTGCCGTTTCATCGTCGGCGCCGACCACCGCCACAAACGGCCGCTCTGCGTGCGCAACTTCGACGCGCGCGACACTGCGCTCGGGATGCGCGAAGTCGAGAGTCAGCGTGCCCCCCGGCGCCAAATCTTCGAGTGCCTGCCGGCGGTCCGTGCCGACGACGACTTCCGCGCCAACACGGTCCGCGGCCGCGAGAAAATCGGCGACCTTATAGCTGGAGATCGGCAGCAGCAAGAGGACCCGTGGCACGCGTCCATGCTGCGCCGTTCCGAATCGCGGCGCTAGCAGCACGGTCGCCGGCCCCGCGAGGAGCGCCGATTGCCAGGCTTCTGTAGCTGGCAAACATCCGGGCGACGAGCCG
>JANNRU010000287.1:0-5021 GCA_031401755.1 Acidobacteriota bacterium
GTAGAGGTCGTCGTCGGTCGCGTTGCCGCTGAGCGACTCGATCTGTCCGTCGAGCGTGTTGTAACCCACCGTCCCCTGGGCCAGGCCGACGAGGATCCAGTCGCGCAGCAGCGGGTGGAGCGTCGCGATCAGCTCGTGATCCCGGTTCTGGAGAGGGATCACGAGATTGACCTCTCCGGCGACCGTCGTCGGTTGCAGCTCGATCCGGGCAATGCCGTCCGCGCCGACCGTGTAACGCGACGTTTCGGGCGGCGCACCGGGCAAGAGCGCGAGGTCGAAGGGGGATGCGGCCTTGGCGCTATACGGCGGCGCGACACGGAACTCTCCGGTGGAGTCCTCGCGCGCGGGATAGCCGTCGCGATCCAGAAAGCGGAGGGCGATCACCGGCGTCGTCACGCCGTCGGCGCTCAACGTCGAGGCGGAGGCGACGAGACTTACCCGCACCGGAGGTCCGGGATAGTGCACCGCGCGCTGCATCCGCCCGACCTCGGCACCGTCCGCGCCGCGGAGGATCGCTTCGAATCGGTTGTCACCCTCGATCAGATCGACCCCCAGCCACAGACTGAAGGCCGCGCTGCCGGCCTTGTTGCGGATCGTCTTCTCGAAGTTCTGCGGGCTGACCCGTTCGCCGTTCAGGAACAGCTCGACGGTCTCCTGCGTCGCGTGCAGGATCCCGAGGTTGGCTGAGGGAATCCGCGGCCGTTCGCCTTCTGCCGGCAGGAGCCAGTTGCGATTCGGCGTCACACTCTCGATCCACGCGCTGTCGAAGCGGGCGGCGCTCTGCTCCTCGACCGCGGGAGCCGGAGCGTTCGCTTCCGGCGGCGGCGGAACCGCGCCCGGCCGCAGGCCCGTGATCTGGACCGAGGTCGTGTCCCGCGGTTTGGGGGCCTGCGCCGGCCGGAACTCTGTCAGGGTGACGGCGTCGGCTACGACGCGCACCTCGACGCGGCGGTTCGCCGCTCGACCCGCTTCGGTCGTGTTGTCGGCGACGGGATCTGCTTCGCCCCGGCCAAGCGCGGTGGTCGAGCCGGGGGTCAGCCCGAGATCGTCTTTCAGGTAGCGCGCAACGGACGCGGCCCGGCCCCGCGACAGCTCGAGGTTGTCCTTGAACAGACCCCACGATTGGTAACGCACCAACCGGTCGTCGGAATATCCGATCACTTGCAAGCGGATGTTCTGCAGCCCGGCGACCTTGTCCGCCAGCTCGGCGAGCAGCGCCTTGTCCGTGTCGCGCAACTCCGTGCTGAACGTGTCGAACTGGGGGCGGAGCGTGAATTCTTTCGCCTCGCGAGTCTCGAGGATCCGTCCAGTGAGCAGGACGTTTTCGACGACCGCGGTGCGCCGTTCCTCGCCGGCCTCGCTTTCAAAGGCCAGCGTGGTCCGGCCGACGAGTTCGCCGTCGTTGACCGTGGGATCGACAGCTGCGATCAGCGTCAGCCGCGCTTGCCAGTCGCGGGGCCGGTCACCCAGACGAAAGGTCAGCGCGCCGCCGGCCACGTCGGGGTCGGACAGGGCGATCCCGTCGAGGCGCGCGCTCTGCGGGAGGTAACGCGCACCGACGGGGAGCAGAACGGTCCCACGCAGGTTGCGAATCGGCACGCCGCTCCCGTGGATCTCGAGCCGGAATTCTTCGGACTTCCCGTCGTCCCCCAGCGCCGCTTCGAGGGTCAAGGCCACGGAGCCGGTCGGCGCCGGCTTCGGCGCGACCGGGAAGTCGACGCGCCACGTCGCCCCACCCTCGAGGTCGACGAACTGCGAGAACGCGCGCCCCGAGAAGCGCGTGTTCGAATCGGTCGCGAGCACCTCGAACGGCTCGGGTAACGTGTCCAGGTCGAGCTGGACGACGTGCACGCCCGGCCGGAGGCCCTCGAAGTGGAACATCCCGCGCTCGTCGGTCACGACGTAGGTCCCGTCCTCGAGATAGATCCGCACGCCGGCGATTCCGCCGCCGTCGCTCGTGCTCCCGTCCGGCTCGCGCGCCGCGACGCGCCCGAGCAGGATCGTGTGGCTGCGCATCAGGTCCTCGCGGACCCGCACGATCGCCTGCGCGGTGTTGGAGACCGCACCGGAGCTCCCGGCGGCCACGGCGCGATTGACCGCGTCGCCGGGTTGGACCGCGCCGAGCTGGGTCACGTAGGTCACGGTGACCGTGGCGGTGGGGGCCAGCGCTCCGAGGTCGAACTCCAGGGTCCGTCCGTCCGCCGAGATCGCGGGATCGGCTACGGTGTTGCCGTTGATCCGCGCCGAGCCGCGCTGGTAGCGGAATCCTGTCGGCAGGTGATCCGTCAGCACGACGTTGCCCACAGGATCGATGGCGCGCGTGCTCTGGACCTCGATCCTGTACTGGACGAAGTCGCCGGCGGAGGCGTCGCTGGTGCTCGGCGTCTTGCGGACCCACAGCGGCGGACCGCTGGAGTCGAGCGGTAGGTCGAGGTTCAATGGTGGGCCCTCGACCACGGCGAAAGTCTCGCCGCGCGAGCCGACGTCGATCGCGAACGGTGCCCCCGGTAGGGTCTGGAGCAGGGCCTCGTCCACCGTCGACGGCCAGCGCAAGCCCGCACCGGCCGGCAGATCGACCTCGAACCGGTAGTTGCCCGGTGCCACGAGCGGAAAGCAGAAGCCGCCCGGCGGAATCTCGTAGACGGTGCCGCCGCTGTCGGTCATCCCGCTGCCGGTGATCAGCGAGGGCGGGAGCGAGCTGACGCCGTCGTCCCCGTAGACGATCGCCGGCGCGTTCGTGTCGGCATCGATCAGGGTCACTGAGATCCCGTCGACCGGCTCGCCGCTCGCGCTGTCGAAGACACGGCCGTAGGGATCGACGAGCACCGCCGCGATCGTCGTGTCCGCGCCGTCCGCATCGTCCTGGTAGGTCACGGTGAGGGTCGAGCCGCGTTCGACCGACAGCAGGCCGTCGAACGGCGCGGCGTCGGCGCGAGACGACTGCAGGTAGCCTACGAACACGCCGCTCGCGGGCGCCGTCTCGGTCATGCGGAAACGCTGTGCGTCCGACGGGGTGGAGTCGGGACTCCGAACCTGGGCCAGGACCTCGATCCATTCGAGCACGGCCGGGTCCTGATTCTGGTCCGTGTCGCCGAGACGCACGAACAGGGTTTGACCCCCGCGGAGCACCGAGGTTGCGGCGAGCCGGATCGGCCCGTCGGTGACGGCAGCGCCTCCGCCAGGAAGCGTGGGAGGAGGAAAGACGACGTAGGCAGCGCCGTTGTCGTACTCCGTGAGCGGTACCGTCAGCGGAGCGGCGCCGCTCGCTGGAGCGTAGATCTGGACTTCCAGTGTGGAGCGGGACCGTCCGATGACCTGCACGGATTGCGATGCGCTGAACTCGACCGCGGCCGCGGTGTAGTCGGCGCGAATCGGCAACGTGCCGAGCGGGGTATCGAGCGCCAACTCGAGTTGCAACGTCAGGACCAGATGCTCGCCCGCAGCGATCCCGGGTGTGGCGATCAGGCTCGAGCCGCCGTGATCCACCGCCGACCAGCCGGGGGGCAGCGTCAGCGTAGAACCGGCCGGTCGCGGAATCGCGATTTGACCGGCCGGCAGATCCTCGGTGTCCAGGTTGGCGATCGTGATCACGAGGACCAGCGTGTCGCCGGGGCGGGCCGGGTTCGGAGATACCGTGAGGCCCAGGCTGAGGATGGAACCGTCCCCGGGCGGTTCTTCGACGGTCAGCTCGTCTGTGTTCGAGCCGGCAGTGAACGGGTGACCCGTCACCGCGTAGGTGACCTGGGCCTGGTTGCGGATGAGGGTTCCCGGCGCCGATTGGGCGAACGCAGAACCGCCGAGTAGGCCGAGCCCCGCGCCCAGAAAGTAGATCAGACTCGCCGTGGCCCTGCGTCGCCGGCTGTGCGGGCGCGGAGGAACGGCCTCGGAGAGGTCGTCCGCGGTCCCCTCCGGCTTCGAATCCCCGATCATCGCGGTGTCGGGCGCAGTCATCCCGAGGGCCTCAGCACTCGGTGGAACCCCGCCGTTCGGGACACACCTCGAACAGCGAATTGTGAGTTCTCGCCCTGCACCGCGAAGATGCATTCGCGCATCATCGCGGCGCGGAGCCTATTGGATCTCGACCTGGAACTTGACGGTCGCGTTCTCGCCGGCGGCGAGTTCGATGCCGGTTACGGTGACGACCTTGGTCCCTACGTCGTAGCTGCCCTCGTCTGAATCCGCGGTGTCCGTCAGCTCAATCTCGACGCCACCGTTGATATTCGGCGCTTGCACTTTGATGCCCTTGCCCGCGGAGTAGGACGCGGCCTCGAAGCGCATGAACGCGAACTCCGTCGACAGATCGTCGGTGACCGCGACGTTCGTGGCCGTTGAAGCCCCGACCGCATTCGAGATCGTGATCGTGTACTCGACCCGTGCTTGGGGGATGGCCAGCGGATTGCTGCCCAGGTTGACCGGGTCCCAGACCACGGCCGACGTCTTGCTCACGGTCAGGGTCGCCGCGGTGACCTTGTAATCGGCGTAGTCCGACTGCTGCGCGTCCCGGTCACCGTCGGCCGGCCCATCACCGTCGGCGAAAACGTTTTCGACCGCGTCGGGATCGTCGCCGTCGGTATCCTCGCTTAGCGCCGCACCCGCGGCGCTCTTGGCCGTGACGAGGAGGTAGTAGGAAGCAATGGCGTTATTCGACAAGCCATTGGCGATACTGCTGACGATGTAGAGCTTGACGTTCGCCCCGGCCGCCAGATTATCGACTGTGGTCGCCAGGTCTTGTCCCGACTGGTAGCCGACCGTGGTGCCGTTCTCGACGTAGACCGCCGTGCTGGCGGCATCGATGCTGTCGGTGCCGCCGAACCTTGCCGCACCACCGCTGAGCGCGACCGCACTCAAGTCGAAATCGAAGGTGTCGTTGCCGGCGTTCGCCAGGGTGAAAGTCAGGACGTTGCCTGACGAGCCGGGAATCACGCCGACCGCCGCGACCTGATCGGTCACGACGGTCAGGTCGACTCTGCGATCGACGAGGAACGTGACGGACGGACTATCGACGCTGTCCTGGTCGATCC
>JANNRU010000288.1:0-1531 GCA_031401755.1 Acidobacteriota bacterium
CCAGAGAACCGCTCCCGCGGGAACGCCCGTCACGCGAGAACCCGCCCGCGGCCGGCTGGAGCAAATGGATCGGACCCGCCACGCCAAGACCCTGAGGCGCCCGCGTCCATTCGACGCGCAACCGATCGGATAGGACGAGCCCGGTGAAGGACTCGCGGGCCACGCTGACGATCTCGAATGCATTCGTGGCGAGCGTCAGCACGCTTTCGAGCACGACATAGCGGCCGGGAGCGGAGATCTCGATGCGGCCAGAGACCTCTTCGCGCACCCGTTCGCGCGAGACAACCGAGGCGCCAACGTCCCATTTCGCCAGCTGGAGCGCGTTTGGAGGGATCCGGATCTGCAACAGCGCAGTGAATCGTTCTCCATCGAAGCCCGTGGGCACGAGACTCGTCCTCACGCCCGCCGCGTCGCCCGTTTCGGCCAGAAGGAACTCGCTGAGTACTCGGGCAGTCTCCTCAGAACGGGCGCTCTGGAGGATGAACCGACCCCGCGCTTCAGCCCGCAGTGTCGAATCTCGGAGCGCGACCTTCAATCGAAGGGGTTTGTCTTCCGCAAGCTCAGACGGATCGAAACTGGCCACGAACAGACACTCGAAATCTCCGCGGATCTGTCGCGCGACCCGCGCGGCGGTCGCTCCGTTCACGAAGGCCTCGCCTCCGGTCTCCGCGGCCAGGCTCTCCAGCATGTTTCGCGTATCTTGGCGCCGCACGCTGGCCGGTGCCGAAACCGCTCCGGCCAACTCCTGCCCGCTCATGCCGACCAAACGTCGATCGATCAGGTTCCCGAGTCCCGAAGGCTGGATATTGTAGAAACGCACGCCGAGCGCGACCGCGTCGTTCACGACCCTGTCGAACGCCAACGGAGCGTTCGCGTTGTCGATGTGCATCCGCACGAGGTCGATCTGTTCTTTCTGTTGGCGACTGCCGAAGAAGCTCAGGTAGTGCGCGCCGGCATTCGCGCGTATGGTATCCGCAAAGTAGACGACGGCTTTTGGAGGATCGGCCGGAGCGAGGCGCCAGAGCGTTGCGCCGAGCCGCCGGAGGTCACGGTCGGCGCGCGCGCGTTCTTCGCGCTGCAGGATTCGGGCAATATTTGTCGCTGCCGAGATGTCCTGTCGCCGATTCAACGCGTCGACCACACTGGCGACTCGAGTCTCTTCCTCTTCGGCCCAGGGGTCCCATTGCTTGCGGTCTTTCTCGAGCCGTTCGAGGGCGGCGATCAGCGCCTGCGGGTCCTCGGTGAACGGGGCTACCACTTCGAGAGCCCTGGAGTTCGAGACGATCATCGCGCGACTGCCGTTGCGTACGACTTCGGGTATCAGTTCGCGAGCCAGATCGAGTGCCTCTTGTCGGCCGGCAAGCGTCAGGTACGGCTGGTCGAAGTAGAACAGGTAGGTCGCCGGCGCGGACGCGGCCGGCACTGTCAGTTCCGTGTCACCCGTTGCGGGTTCGACGATTTTATCATTCGAAGCGCCGGTCGACTCCAGATCGCCACAGAAACGGTCGATCTTGAACTCCTCGATCTTTCG
>JANNRU010000289.1:0-5863 GCA_031401755.1 Acidobacteriota bacterium
GTCGGGTCGAGCTTCTTGAATCGAGCGCTGAAATCGCCCTTGCTCCCCGGCGGGAGGACCTTCGGACGGATGCGGGCTTCGGCCGTGGCCAGGACACTCCCCGCACCGTCGAGAGCTTCGACTACGATTCGCACCTGACGCACATCGCCGATGTCCGGATTCTCCAGCGTGCCCGAGACCACCAGTTCCCTACCGTTCTCGACCGACGATTCGACGGCGACGATCCGCGGCGTGAGCAAGCCCCAGCGATCGATCGATTCGAGGACCGACGCGGTTCCGGCGTAGCTTCGCTTCAGCTCGCGGGCCAGCGATCGGCTCATCCCGTCGCGGCCGGCGAGTTGGAGCAGGCGGACCGTCTCGAGCTTGGCCTCGACCTCGATCGCGCCGGCCTCGACCAGGGCAGCCGCCAGCGCCGTAGTACTCGGGAACTCGGCGAACAGCGCTTCGGCCGTCGCCCGCGCCCCATCGGACTCGCCGCTCTCGGCGAGACGGTCGGCCTGTCGCGCGCGCTCTCGTACCGCTGGGGGAGGAGGAGGAACGGGATCGAGCAACTCGGCGATCGCCGTCGGTGGGGGTTCGGCCACGGGTGGATCGGCGGGCGGCGTCACCGGTTTTTTCGGCACCGCCTTGGGCTTCACCGCAGGCGGTGCCGCGGGCACCCGCTCGACCATCGGCAACTCGGGCAGATCCTCAACCGGCGCCGTCGCGAGATCCGCGCTGGGCCTGGACGGCGGCGGCGAAACATCGCGGATCACCGGCGCTGGGTGGGCGGCGATGTGGGTTTCGGTGCTCGCCGGAATCTGAGCGCTGTCGGATCCTAGCCGGCCAATACCCCAGCCGACAGCGCAGGCCAGGAACAGGCTCGCGATCCAGCCCAGGCCAAGGCCGGACTTGCGCGAAACCCCAATCGTGACCCGAATCCGCATCCGCTCCCTCCCCTCGGCTGCATGATACGGCAGGTTGCCTCTCCGGCACCGCACCGGCTCGCCCCCCCCGACCCGAGCCCCCGGGTAGCGTATCCTGCGGCCGACGGCCGACTTCGGACCACCCAATGGAACAGCGCATCTATCGCGACGAGACCAGCCGCCCGTTCGTCATCGCCACCGCAATGATGGTCGCGATCTTCTCGATCGGCACGATCGGTTACACGATTCTGTCACCGACGCATTCGGTCCTCGACGCCGTGTACATGACCGTGATCACGCTGACCACGGTGGGTTACGAGGAAGTCATCGATCTGTCCGAGAGCAGCGGAGGACGGATCTTTACGATCTTCCTGCTCCTTTCGGGGGTCGGCACGTTCGTCTATTTCTTCTCGACCCTGACGAGCTTCATCGTCGAAGGGAATGTCGAGCAAATCTTCCGGAGGAGGAGAATGGCAACGCTCATCGAGCGACTCAGCGGCCACTACATCGTCTGCGGTGGCGAGTTCACTGCTCGCCACATCGTCAACGAGCTCGTTCAGACCGAGCGCGATTTCGTGCTGATCGCCGAGACCGAGACTGAGATCGCGGACATCCGCGAGCACGCAGGCGGTACTTTGGTCCCTGCGATCGTGGGCGATCCCACCAACGACGAGATCCTGCTCGCGGCCGGAATCGAGCGAGCTAGCGGAGTCTTCGCCTGCATGGGGAGCGACAAGGACAACCTGATCGTCACTCTTTCGGGACGGCTGCTCAACCCATCCACCCGGATCATCGCCCGCTGCGCCGACGAGGACTTCGTGGCCAAGCTGCGCAAGGCCGGCGCCGACCAGGTCGTCTCGCCGTCGGCGATCGGCGGTCTGCGCATGGCATCGGCGATGGTCCGACCGTCGGTCGTCTCGTTCCTCGACGTGATGCTTCGCGACAAGGAACAACGATTTCGGATCGAAGAGTCGCCGGTCCGAGCGGGGTCACGCCTGGACGGCGGCACGGCCGGTGCCATGCGGGATATTGCCGACCGCTCGCTGCTGCTCATCGCGGTGCGCACCGACGCTGCAATCGACGAGTGGGTCTTCAATCCACCCGCCGATCTCGTATTGCGGCCGCCGATGATCCTGGTCTACATCGGGAGCCCGGGCGCCAAGCAGGAGCTCGACCGGATCGCGGGCGCCACAGAGTGAAGTCGAAACCGTCGCCGGCCGAGCGGCTCAGGGCTCGAGCGTGGCGCGATCGCGGCGCAACGCCCAGAGCCCGGCGTACTTGTTGAACGTGACCTCGGCGTAGAGCATTGCGGTGAGAAAACCTGGCCCACCGTCCAGACATCCCAGCCGAATCCCATAGACCTGAACGAAGACCCACGCCGCGCGCAGCGTGGCCCCGGCGAGTCGACACGACTTTCCAGCCTCAAAGCGTTTGATCGCGCCAAGCCAGCCGTACCGGGCGACCTTTTCCAGAGCATGGCCGAAGTCGCGCTGCGTGTGATGCGTCAACCGCCCACGCAATTCACGCCTGAGCCCGGGCGGCAGGATCACAGTCTCGTGAACTTGCGCATCCGTGAAGCGCGAACCCTCACGGCGAAACAATCGCAACGGGGCCCGGGCACTGCGACCAAAGTCGAGTCGTTTTCCGTAGACGTGGACTCCCCAAGGCAAGCGATAGCCGACCGCTACGGGCGCCGCGCCGAGCGCTTCGTCGATGTCGTGCCGCAATTCCGGTGTGACCTCCTCGTCGGCGTCGATCGACAGGACCCAATCGCCGGTGGCCCGCTCCAGGGCTCGCTGTTTCTGTGGGCCGTAGCCGGGCCAATCCGTGACGTAGACCCGTTCGGTGTATCGGCGGGCGAGCGCGACGGTTCCGTCGGTGCTGCCGCTGTCGAGGACGATGATCTCGTCGGCCCAGCCGTTCACCGAGTCGAGGCAACGCCAGAGTCGATCCTCCTCGTTCTTGGTGATGATGGTGACGCTCAGCCGCTGCACCCGTCGCACGGGTGTGTCGTAATGGTCTCGTTCTTCCGTCCGAAGACGCGCGTGGAACGCGGTGACCGCTAGGAGATAGGCGGCCAGTGCCGGTGGGTCGGCGAGCCCCAGCCCGGTGACCGACAGTCCGAGGAATCCGGCGACCAAATGCAGCCCCGCGGCCCCGAAGCGTCGCGTTCCGGCGTGGCTATGCCCCGCCGCCCGGTAGAACTGCGCGGCGGGAATTCCGAGCAGCCCGACCCCAGCCAGCGCCAGCAGCCATCCGAGACCGAGCGGCGATCGGGTCGGACCGACCCCGACGAGGCCGATCGCCGCGGTGAGCGGGAGGACCAGCCCCGCCGTCCAGCGCGGGAGCGATCCAGCGGCCGCGAGCCCCGCCGCGACGACCGCAACTCCTGCTCCCAACGCAACCGCGTCCTGCGACGCCCAGCCGCGGACGAGCAGGACGGCGGCCCCGACGACGCACCCGATCGCGAGCCTCCAGGAAGACGGGTGGATCCGTCGAAGAGCCTCGTGCACCGCGAACCAGAGCGCAATGGGAACGATTCGCCACCAGCGCGCGGCTTCGCCGTCGGCAATCCGGTCGGCGAACGCGTGGATCAGGGCGCAGGCGCCGTAGACGACGACCGCGAAAGCGAGCAGCTTGTCTTCGCGCTCCCACGAAGCCGCAGATTGCTCGGGGGACTGGGCGCTCACGGCGCCATCATGCCACGCTTTCTACGACAGCTTCCCCTCGACGATGTCGCAAAAACGACCGCAGAGAGCGGCCTTGCTCAGGGCGTGGTCGATCGCCGCGCGTCCGCGGGCCCCGGAACTGCGGAGCTCCTCGGACGGCAGACCGGCGATCCGGCGCAGCAACTCCGCTAGGCGTTCCGGCTCGCCATGCCCCACCCGCCAGCCGCAGCGGTGGGCTTCGAGAATATCGGAGATGTGAGACGGCTCGGGCCCTAGTAGCAAGACGGGGCGCGCGACCGCCATCGCTCCGTAGACCTTGCACGGATGGACGATACCCACTACGTCGTCGCCCATTGTGACCAGGTGCAGGTCGGCCGCGGAGAGCGAATACTTCAGGTCGCTCAAGGGCTGGTACGGAAGCGACCGGATGTTGGTCGCGCCGCCTTCGATCGCCGCTTCGACCTCCCGTTTTCCGATTCCGCCGCCGATGAACAAGAAAACGAACCGCTCCTCGGAGCGAAGTAGCTCTGCCGCCCGGATCGCCGTGGTGATCGGGTTCGAGGGACCGTGGTTCCCGCTGTAGGCGATCACGAAGCGATCCTCGAGTCCGTGGCGCCGGCGGAACGGGTTCGCCCCGTGTTCGACGCGGCCCAGGTGGTCTTCGTGAGGCCACGGGGGCAGGACCTGCATGCGCGGCCCAACGTCGAGCTTGTTTCGCAGACGCTCGGCCATGAACCGGTCGAGCGCGACCACGGCGCGGGCGCGTCGCAGGATCATCTTGTTGAGCGCATCGAAGACGCGGGCCGACCACGACCTCGCGGTGATCTTCCCCAGCGCGATCATCTGGTCTGGATTCAGGTCCATCGACCAATAGGTCACTGGAACGCGCCGGAGCGTGGCGATCCCCACCGCGGCCACCGAGGCGATCGGCGGTGAGGTGCTGACCAGGATTCCCGAAAGCCCTCGCACCGCCAATCCGCGCAGCATCGCCTGAAGAACGAACAATCCTCCGCCGACGAGACGGATCGGGATCGACTGCTTGCCGAACGACGACAGCGGCAGCCGGCGGACGTCGACCCCGCCCCGGAACTCGCGGCGCGGGTAGCGCACGCTCGGGTCGTCATAGCCTCGATCGGCGGTGTAGACCACGACCCGATGCCCACGCGCGGCCAGACACTCGGCCGCATCGGCGACGTGCTGGCCGACGCTGGTCGGATCGGGCGGGTAGACCTGGGACAGCACGAGGATCGTGCCCCGGCGCGGTCGACTCATGCGGCGATCTTCCGAGCCGGAATCAGCGCCGCGCGGCCGTCTTGCGCCGGGTGGGCTTGGCCGTCTTGGTCTTGCGCTGAGCCGGCGAGGCGCAGTAGCCCGCAGGAATCCCCTGCTTCCACGTGTCCAGGTGTCGGCTCTTGTCGACCTGCCCGTAGCCCGGAATCGCCTGCGCGCCGTGGCTGTACGTGCTCTTCGATTGCTTGCGGGCAGAGCGCGCGTTGTAGCGCTGGACGAATTGATCATGGATCCAGCGGTAGGTTTTCTCCATCCCGTCGGCCAGGCGGGTGTTCGGCTCCCAGCCGAGATACTCACGGATCTTTGTGTTGTCGGAGTTTCGTCCGGCCACACCGCGGGGCGCATCGAGCTTGTAGGTCCGCTTCAGCCGGATTCCGGCGATCGCTTCCGCGATATCGACGAGCTGGTTGATCGTCACGAGTTCAGAGGAGCCCAGGTTGATCGGCTCGAGGATCTTGCTGTGTGTGATCCGGTTGATGCCGCGGGTTGCGTCATCGATGTACATGAATGAACGGGTCTGCGTCCCATCGCCCCAGATCTCGATCTGATGGTCTCCCGAGAGGGCCGCCGCGATCACCTTCCGGCAGACCGCGGCCGGGGCTTTTTCACGACCGCCTTCCCAGGTCCCGTGCGGCCCGTAGACGTTGTGGAATCGAGCGACCCGGGTCTGCAGCCCGAAGTCCTCGCGGAAATGGCGGCACATCCGCTCAGAGAACAGTTTCTCCCAGCCGTAACCATCCTCGGGGAGCGCGGGATAGGCGTCGACCTCTCGTAGCGCAGTCACCGCGGCCTTCTTTTGCTTGTCCGCGTTGTAGACGCAGGCCGACGACGCGTAGAAGAATCGACCGACTCCGGCTTCCTGAGCGGCGAGCAGCATGTGGGTATTGACCATCACGCTGAGCATGCACAGGGCCTTGTTGTTTTCGATGAACCCCATGCCGCCCATGTCCGCAGCGAGCTGGTAAACCTCGTCGGCACCGCTGCAGAGCGTGCGGCAGA
>JANNRU010000290.1:0-3572 GCA_031401755.1 Acidobacteriota bacterium
GGCAAGATCCTGTTCTGGGACGAGCAGGTGTCGAGCACCGACACGGTCGCCTGCGGCTCGTGCCACCAACCGGTCGCCGGCGGAAGCGACCCGCGCATCGCCTTGCACCCCGGGCCCGACGAGATCGCCCCGTCGGTCGACGACATCGTCGGATCGTCGGGAGTCGCGCGTCGCGACGCGAGCGGGAACCCGGTCGAGGATCCGCTCTTCGAACTGAGTCCTCAGGTGACTCGACGTGCCGCCAACACCGTGATCGCAGCCGCCTATTCGCCGTCTCTGTTTTGGGACGGGCGCGCGCTGCCTATTTTCACCGACCCCGAGTCAGGTCAGGTCAGCATCCCCAACGGGGGTGCGCTCGAGAGTCAGGCCCTCGGGCCCATCCTCAATGACGTTGAGATGGCCCATCAAGGCCGAACCTGGGGTGACGTGCGATTCAAGCTCGAGCGCTCGATGCCGCTACGCGATGCAACGAGCCTTCCCGACGATGTCGCGGCCGCTCTGGTGTCAAATCCTAGCTATCCGGACTTGTTCAACTCGGCGTTCGGGGATCCCGAGATCACGGCCGAGCGCATCGCGTTCGCAATCGCGACCTACGAACGGACGCTCGTTCCGAACCAGACTCCTTGGGACAAATTCGTCGCCGGAGATCCGTCGGCAATGACGCCCGGCCAAGTGCAGGGATGGAATTTCTTCAACAACTCGCCGTGCCGCGCGTGTCACACGCCGCCGACCTTCAGCAACAACACCTTCCGCAATATCGGGATTCGTCCACCGACCGAAGACCTCGGTCGGCAGGAGGTGACCGGGCTGGTCCAGGATCGTGGCCGATTCAAGGTCCCGACCCTCCGCAACGTCGGGTTGAAGCCGACCCACATGCATAATGGCCGACAGGCTACGGTCACCGACTCGGTGCTCTGGTACCGTCCGGGAAATCCCCAGCGCTCGGCGGACAATCTCGACCCGATCCTGCCCGTGGCGGTTCCGCCAAACGTGCTGCCGGCCCTGGTCGATTTCTTGACCAACGCTCTGACCGATCCGCGCGTCGCCACCGAAACGGGACCGTTCGATCGACCTGTACTCCACGGGGGGGCGTTGGTGAATATTTCTATCGGTGAGGATCGTCAGACCGTGAGTTGGTCGCAACTTGCGGATGCAAGTCGCTACAACGTCTACCGCGGCGACCTAGCGAGCCTGGCCAGCGTTGACGTCGATGGATTGCCCGCGGCGGGCTACGGGAGTTGCATCAGCGCCGCGGATCCCAATCCGACGGACACGGTCCTGGTCGATTCGGCGATGCCCGAGCCGGACCAAGGCTTTTTCTACCTGCGGACGATTATCGACGGGACAGGTACCGAGCGCGGGCTCGGCGCCACGAGCGAGGGTCAAGCACGGTTTGTGCTCGTCGCTTGTCCGTGAACTAGAAAAGCAAGCGCGGACGGTCCCCCGAGGATCGCCCCAGCATTCACGTACCGTAGAATCTCAACCCAGCGTGCGCCGTACCTCGATCACACGCCCTAGCAGCCGCGCGTCTTCGCGGTCCAGCGGGATCGGTTGGAAGTCCGGGTTCTCAGGATGCAACTCGGCACGGCCGCGGTGAACCCTTAGTCGCTTGACCGTCGCCTCGTCCCCGATCAAAGCGACGACAATATCGCCGGAATCGGCACGGGCCTGGCGGTGGACGATGACCACATCACCGGACAGGATCCCGGCGTCGCGCATGCTCTCGCCGCGCACGCGCAGCGCGAACAGGGAACCGGCTGGCGTGCGGGAACGGACCGTGATGTACTCGTCCACATCTTCGGTGGCCAGGCTCGGTGATCCGGCTGCGACGTGGCCAACGAGCGGAACCAGCACCTGCGGGATCGATGCCCGCCCGCGGGCTGTGGCGGGCAAGCGATATCCGCGCGACTTTCCCGACTCCTTGCCCAACATTCCCGCGTCGACGAGGCCTTCGAGGTGTTCGCGGGCGGTCTGCGGCGAGCGAAACTTGAAGGCGTGCTGGACCTCTCGGACCGTCGGCGGCTCGCCGGCGAGCAGTCGCTGGCGAACGAACGCGAGTACTTGCTGCCGGGTCTGGCCGGCCGGAGTTTTTCCCATCAGGCGCCTCGTTTCACGACTCGACACCGTACCAGACTTTTGTCTGGTATGTCAAGGCTCCCGAGGGCGTATCCTAATCGTGCGGGGGTGCTCCGATGGTCAAGACTCTGAGGGCAGCCAAATTTCTCGTCATTGCGCCGTTCATCCTGCTGATGCTCCTGGTCATCAACTGGATGACCTCGCCGGGCCACTGGTGGGTCCAGTGGCCTGCGCTGGGACTCGGGATCGCCTGGGTCGTCTCGCTCTTCCGAGTCCTCCGCGCGCTAGTGCTCGTCGGCGGACTCGCAGCACTTGCCGCGATGCTCTGGAAGAAGTGGGGCGAGTCGCGGCCGCCGAGCGTGCCCCCGATCTGATTCGAGAGCCGAAGCGGTCAAAAGCTCGTCACCGCTCGGGCGGCGGTGGCGAAGATTTCAAACACGCGATCGAGTTGGGTTACGGCCAGCGTTTGCTGGACGCGCGAATTCGGCGAAACGACGAGCTTGACGATGCTGTTGTGTCGCTCGCAGGAGCGGACGGCTTGGACCAACGCACCGATCCCCGCGCTGTCGACATGGTCGACCGAGGTCAGGTCGATCACGATCGACTTCAGACCGTCGTCGATCGCGGCTGTGATCCGACGTTCGATCGCGGTCTCCGCCGGACCGAACGTCAGTGCACCGTGACACTCCAGGACGCGTACGTGCCTTTCGTCTCGGATCTCGACTCGGAAACTGGACTTGGAGTCAGGCACCATTTTACTCACCTTGCTTCAACGGCGGGGCCGAGCGACCCGGGGTCCAGGGGATGCCGATTTGGTTCAGACGGTGGTCGAGGGCTGGGAGCGCGGCCTGAATCAAATGGTCCAAACTCTTTAGCAGATCGTCGAGTTGTCTCTCGGCAATCGCGAGGCTCTGCTCATGAGTCGGCGTCGGTCCGTAGGTAGAAAAAGTGTTTCCGTAGACTGCGACGTCCAAGCGTCGGGCGATCGACATCGGCCCCGGGTCGTTTCGTGCCTCGCGATCCTCGTCCCCACGCAGTCGAAGTCGAAGGCCTCGCAATTCGTGCTCGAGATCGCGCACGGTCGAGTCGACCTCCCCGGCTGAAGCTGCGGAGCGATCGAGCACTTCACGAATCGCCGCGAGGCGCCCATCGACCTCGTCGATCGCCGACCCGGCACCGCCCGCCGCGCGTTGGGCGACCTCGACGCGGCGCCAGAAGGCCGACAGCGCAGATGGACTTGCTCCGGCGAGTGAACCCGCCCGAATGGCCGCGACTTCGAAGGTCTCCGCCAGGCCAAGCTCGACGATTTTCCCATCGATGCGCTTGGCGACCTCGACGATGTAGGTTCCCGGGGGCGCCAGGAAGCCGCGGTCTCGCGTCGGATCCGGCCAGGCCTCGGCGTCGGCGGACGGCTGCCATGGACGTGATGTCGGATAGTGGAGATCCCAGGCAATTCGGTGGATGCCGGCCTTCGCGGGCCCGATCAAGCGCCGCAC
>JANNRU010000291.1:0-12462 GCA_031401755.1 Acidobacteriota bacterium
ACTACTCGATGCCGACGCCGAGACAGTTCGCGTGAGGCTCGAGCGGCGCGCCGAAAACAGTAGCGAGATCTCCGACGCCGACATCGCGGTCTGGAGCAAGGCACGGGAGCGCTTCTCCCCACCCGATGAAGTTCCACAGGCTTCTTGCGTGCGTGTCCGCTCCGGGAGCGATCCCGACTGGCTTGCCGGAACCCGCCTCGCCGAGCTGCGGATCGCCGGAGTCAAGGCTTGACCGCCGACAATTCACGCTGCGGCGCGGCTCGATCCGGAGCCTGTAGACTGGTCGTTCTTTGACGACACTGTTGCGGCCATGTCGGCCGCGAGGAGGCCGAATGAAGGTGCCGCCCGAGATCACTTATCGCGGAGTCGAAAAGACACCTGAGATCGATGCTTTGATCCAAGAGCAGATCGATCGCCTGCACCGGTTCTGCGAGGACATCATTAGTTGCCGCATCGCGATCGAGCAGCCGCACCAACACCACCGCGTAGGCAGCCTTTGGCGCGTGCGTCTGGAGGTGACGTTGCCGCACGACATCGACCTCTTGGTCACCAAGGCGCCCGACGGCCAAGATCCTCATGAGCCTCTACCAGCGATGATCCGCGACGCGTTCAAAGCAATGGAGCGACAGATCAAGGCCGCGGTCGACAAACGGCGGGGAGACGTGAAACGTCACGAATGACACCGGATCCGAACTCCTTCGACAGCAGGGATTCCGCCAGTGGCGGCGTTCACGCGCGCATCGTAGAGGCCGGTCGCGAAATGCGGACCACCAGACCCTCGGCGGATTTGAACGACTCAGGAACCACCGGAGACCACGCCGGCTCACGAGCCTTTCGGAATCTCTCCGGTCACTCCCGCCGACAGGATGAAGGTCATCGCCGAGGTGGTGTCGAGATTCAAGGGCTGCACCTGATTCGCGGGCACGATGATCAGGTTTCCGGCAAAGTTGTACGATTGCGGAATGTAAACTGCGACCCGATCGGCGAATCCGAGTCCGGCCAGGTCCTTACGGGTCAGGAACCCGATCACGGCGACGGATCCGGTTGGATCGAGATTCACGAGGACGGGACGCTCGAAGCGTTTCCGTTCACCGACGAATGCCTCGAGCAGATCGCGCAGCGCGCCGTGGAGCAGTCGCACCAGCGGTAGCCGCGCGAAGGCCCGATCGACGTTACGCTGGACCCACCGCGTCCCGATGGAGCGCGCGATAAAACCGACGAACGTGATCACGATCAGCGTGATCACGACACCAGCACCGGGAAGCTTTCGACCGAAGATCGACTCGATGGGCAGGACTCGATCGGCCGCGGTGACGACCGTCCATAGAATCCAAATAGTCAGTGCAGCCGGGACGACGACGAGAAGTCCCTGGGCGAAGTTGCGAAGAAAACGTTGGAAGATCACGTCAAACCAACCCTGCTTACCAGATCGGCGTTTCGAGGAGTCCCAGGTGCGCACGCGCCTCTTCTAGCGTCGCCCGGGCGGTGCGGCGGGCTCGCGCGCCGCCATCGGCCAGGACGTCGCGCACCTGCGAGTCGTCCAGGGTGAGCCGGCGCGACTGGATCGGCTTGAGCATCTCGACCAACCCGTCCGCGACCGCTTCCTTCAGGTCGCGGTACATCAGCTTTCCGGACCGCTCCTCGTCCCGAAACGCTTGGGCGGCGTCGGCCGCCCCGGAAGCCTCAAGCAGCATCAAGAGGTTCGCGACTCCTGGGGGAATCTCGCCGTTTTCGCGCTTCGTCGCACCCGTATCGGTGACATGCCCCTTGATCTTCCGTCGGATCGACGCCTCGTCTTCAAAGACGCCGATATAATGCTTGTCACCCAGGCTCTTGCTCATCTTGCGCTCGGGATCGGCCGGGCTCATGACGCGGGCCGACTGTCCGATCACCGCCTCGGTCAGAGGAAAGGTCTCGCCGAAGCGCTGGTTGAATCGATGGGCGATCTCGCGCGTGAGCTCCAGATGCTGGAGTTGGTCATCACCGACAGGAACCAGAGTCGCCTTGTGCGCCAGGATGTCGGCCGCCTGCAGGACCGGGTAGGCGAAAAGGCCGACGCTGACGAACGGCTGCCGGTCACCTTTCTCCTTGAATTGCGTCATGCGCTGTAACTCGCCGTAGGCCGTGACCGCGGCGAAGATCCAGGCCAACTCGAGGTGCTCCGGCGACTGCGATTGGACGAAGATCGCACCGCGGACGGGATCGATTCCGCAGGCCAGCAGATCGCGAACCATTTCGTGGGTTCTCGCGCGCAATCGCTCCGGCTCGTGACCGGCCGTGATCGCGTGGTAGTCGACAACGCACCAGGTGCAGTCGGAGTGCAACTCCTGTAGCTCAACCCAGCGCTTCACCGCGCCAAGGTAATTGCCGAGGGTCAACTCGCCGGTCGGCTGGATCCCGGAAAAGACACGGGTCGGAAATTGGCGCGTCCCCGGTTCACGCGCACCCTCCGCGCCGGTTTGGTCTGCGGGTTGCATCCCGGTCGGCGAGGTGTTCAGGAGGAGAAGTGCCGATGCAGGTCGACCGAGGCGTCCGTGGCCAAAATCTTTCGCAACGCGACTTCCTCGATCTGGCGCACTCGTTCCCGCGAGAGCTTGACCGTTCTGCCGATATCTTCGAGCGTTCGAGCGGCGTCATAGCCGATGCCGAAACGGAGACGAATCACTTCGGCCTCGCGTGGCGAGAGCACGTCGAGCGAGGTTTCGATCTTCTTCCGCAACTCGCGGGTCATCGCCGAATCGAGGGGCGAGCCCGCTTTCGGGTCGGCCACGAGTTGCAACAGGCTCGGACCGTCTTGATCCCCGCCGATGTCATCGAAGCTCTGCGCGTCCTGGACCACGTCGAGGATTTCCTCGACCTTGGCCACGGGCATGCGGAGCTTTCGGGCGATCTCTTGCGGAGTCGGTTTGCGCCCGAGGTTCTCGGCCAGTTCGGCCGAAACTCGCATGATCATGCGCATCTTCTCGTTGACATGGACCGGAATCCGAATCGTACGCGCTTTGTCGGCGATCGCGCGGGCGATCGCTTGTTTGATCCACCAGTAGGCGTAGGTCGAGAACTTGTGGCCGCGCTTGTATTCGAACTTCTCCACCGCCTTCATCAGCCCGATGTTGCCCTCTTGGATTAGATCCATGAAGGACATCCCGTGGTTGACGTACTTCTTCGCGATGTGCGCGACGAGCCGCAGGTTCGAGAGAATCAGGGCATCGCGGGCTCGATCGAGTTGACGCCTCAGAACCTTCGCCTCGCGAACGAGCTTCGTCGTCTTCGGTTCACGGTACTCTCGATCGTAGGCCAGCAGACGGTCGTAGAACGTCTCTAGTTGATCGAGGGGCCAGTTCGCTCCGCGCCGCGGCCCCTTCAAATCGCCCTGAAGGGAGTAGCGCCGGCACTCGGTCGGCAGCTTCAGGGCTAGCCGGGCCAGCGCAAGCCGTGCGTCCTGGAGCGCACGCGCGAGTTCGACTTCCTGCTCCTTGTCCAGCAGGGGCGACTGCCCCATCTCTCTTAAATAGATGGGAAGAAGCGCGCCGCCGGTCGACTCCTCGGCAGCCGGGCGCGGCTTTTTAGTGCCGTTCCGGCTCCGGGGCGCCGCACGGTCCACACGCGCCGTGGCGTCCAGGGTGCGCTCCCGTTCCATGCCTTGAACTCTCCTCTCCCCGGCTGCCGAGCCGCTGCGGCCCGCTTCTGTGCCCCTCGATCACACCCGCCGACGAACTCTCTTCGCTCGGGTGAAGACTGCATCAAGGGGCCGATTCTTCGCGATCCGATCCTCGGTCAGCGTGGTGCTCCGGTTCGTGAAAGCCGCTTCGCGCGAGCTTCGCGCCGCCCAGCCGAGCCCTTGGCGATTCCAAGGCGACGTCGTACTGACCCGTGAGCCTACCGCAACGAGGAATACGTGTCAAACAGACACGCCTGAACCTTGCTCCCTGGAGGGGCTGCCACGGCGATGGGGCGGCGGGATGCACTGGATCACGCAGGCGCCCACGTCGAAACCTGAATATCGCCGCGACCCTTGGAGAGCCCGGGACCGAGTCCGCCTCCGGCAGAGGGGGGGGGGGGGGGCCGCCCGTCACGGAAGAGGTTGCGCGCCGCGAGATGCGCAGCTTCCCGATCGGTCTCGAACCGCGCCGGGTCGGCATGGAGATCGAAACGCTGGCGGCATCGAGTCAATCAACCCTCGCGCAAGACTCCTGGATCGAGCTCGGACGCGACGCCGCGCAGATTCGGCTATTTCGTGCGGGTGTTCTGTCGCTTCGCGCCTAGGATCGACGGACTGCTGCGCGCCCTTGAATAGACACCGGGACCGCCCGCGCGGAAATCCTCCGCGCCAGCCGCGAGCCCAGGGCGTCGAGCGCCTGCCGAACATCTCGCATGAGGCGCCGCGCGCCGCCCAGATCGTCGCCCGCCAGGACGACTCGATTCTCATAGTCGTCGAAGGAGAGCACGACCGCTTCCGCGTGGGGCGCCGCCACCCCCATCACCACCGAGCGCCAGGTGCGTCCGGGAACCGGCAACAGGTTCGTTACCGCGATCCCACCCGTCGCGAGCCGCGAATGGATCCTTTGGGGCAGCCGAGACAAGCAGATCTCGGGCTTGGTCACCCCCTGTTCGGTGTCGATCGAAAGATCGTCGACGACGACGTCCCACTGTCTTCGGCCGCTAGCGAGCCAACGCAGCGCGTCACCTTTCGTGACCCGAACCGAACCGGCCCAATCGCCTGAGAGATCGCGGAATACGGGTTCACCGAAAAGACTGAGATCGACCGCTTCGATCGGGGCCGCGAAGCCGAGCGCCCGCAGGGGAGCAAGAATTCCGCCCGCTGCGAAGCCGAGCAAGGCGACACGCGGGCCCGGCGCACGGACGACGATCGATGCGGCGAGCGCATCGAAGACCGAATGGGTCGGACCCGGCCGGCCGAGAACCTCGCTCAGCACGGCATCGCCCTCGAGAATTCGCACTCCGCGGCGCGTGCGAACCACACGCACGCCGCTGGATGGGCCGCGGGAGCCGGTCAACGGAGTTGATCCATGGATCGCTGCTCCAGCGAGTTTACGGCGACACCGCGTCGTCCGGTCATCATACTCGCCGGCCGTCCACAACGAGCGAAGCGATCGGCATGGTTCGCCGGGCGCGGGCCATGTACCCTGAACTCTATGCGGTGGAAGCGGCCGCTCTTTGCCTTGATCGCGGTCGTCCTGACCTTCGCGCTCCTAGAGGGGGCGCTGTGGGCGTTGGGTGTTCGCCCGCTGCTCGACGACCGCGACCCGTTCCAGGGCTTCTCATCGGCGGTGCGCGTCTTCGAACTCGACGCTGGACGAGGTGTTTGGCGAACAACGCCCCGCGCCGTCGCCCACTCGTTCAATGCGCAATCGTTCGCCGCGATCAAGCCCGACAACGGCTTCCGGGTCTTCGTTCTGGGCGGCTCGGACGTCTACGGTTTTCCTTGGGGCGCCGAAGTCGCATTTGCAAAGTCACTCGAGCGGGCGCTCCAGGCAGCGTATCCCGATCGCCGAGTCGAAATCGTCAACGCGGCCGCGATGTCCTACGGCAGCCACCGACTGCGCATATTGGTCCACGAACTGCTCGAGTACTCGCCGGACCTGTTGGTGATTGCCAGTGGGCACAACGAGTTCGTGGAGCAAGACTTCTACCGCGACCTGCTGGCGCGAGAAACGGCGCTCGACCCGTTGAGAAGTTTGCTACACCGCTGGCGCTTGTTTTCCGCATCGACGCGCCTGCGTGAGCGCTTCGCGCGGCCGGACCGGGGGAATTTGCCCGCGGCCGCCGACGGCGGCGCCGGGTCGGTCGGCGGACTGTTGGGGCTCGATGTGGTGCGCCGATACGAGATCGACGTCGATGACCAGGGGCGATCGCGGGCCCGGGCGCGATTGACGGGGAATCTGACGGCGATCCTTGATGCCGCCGACGAACGCGGCGTCCCGGCCGTCCTCTGCACGGTGGCGTCGAACCTCTCGGGGTGGAAACCGAACGCTTCCCGCTTCGAGGTCTCAAGGGATGTGAACGTGCGCCGCGATGTCGAGCAGCGGATCGGCGCGGCGCGCGAAGCCCTGGCCGCCGGCGCGAGCGACGCCGCGCTCGCCGCGATCGAACCGGCACGAAAATCGGCCCCGGAACACGCGGATGTCCAGTTCGCGTCGGGTGAGGTCTTGCAGGCGCTGGGCCGTCGCGCGGAAGCGCGGCAGGCGTTCATTCTGGCGCGAGATCTCGATGCCCAGCCGTCGCGGGCCCCCGGCAGTTTCAACGTCGCGATCCGGCAGCTCGCGGCGGAGCGCGGAGTCCTCCTCGTCGACATCGAGCGCTCCTTCGAGCGCTCGGCCGCAGATGGGACGATGGGGTTTGACCTATTCGAGGACTACGTGCATCCGACGCCCGATGCTCACCGAAAGATCGCGCTCGAAGTGTGGCGCGCAATCTGCGCAGCGCGACTTGCCGGACCGCCTCGGCCCTCCGACGAGGAAACCTTCGCGGCCGCCGTTGGCCCCGCGCCCTCGACCGCACCCGGGGCGGCGTCTCCGCCGCTGCTGTTCAACCTCGGAGTCGTGCTAGAAAACCAGGGGCTGCGTGCACGGGCAATGGAACAATATCGAGCGTGTCTTGACTTATCACCGACCTACACCGCGGCGCGAAACAACCTCGCGCGGTTGCTCGCCCTCGACGGTCGACTGGAGGAAGCGGCGAGCGAGTACTCCCGAACCCTCGCAACGGACGAGGACAACTTGGGGGCACTGATCGGACTGGGAGATGTGCTGCGCCGCCTCGAGCGACCGGCGGAGGCGGAATCGATTCTGACTCACGCTACCCGAGACTATCCTCAGTCGGCTCCCGCCTGGGACGGCCTCGGCGGTACGTTGGCCCGGTTGGGCCGACATGCCGAGGCCGAGTCCGCTTTCCGAAGAGCCGCGCACCTCGATCCCCGGAGCGGCGGGGTCCGCACTAACTTGGGCTACGCCTTGCTGTTCCAGCAGAAGCTCGACGCCGCCGAGGCGGAGTTCCGGGCGGCACTCGAGCGGGCGCCCGACCTTGCCACGGCGCGCAACGGACGAGCCGCAGCCCTGACCGAGTTGGGCCGCTTGGACGAAGCCGCAGCCTTGTTTCGGCAAAGCCTCGCGCTCGACTCCGCAGATGCGTTTGCGCGTCATGGGCTACAAATCATTGAGGAGCGGCACGGATCGGATCGATGACGCCGATCGCCGCCTAGCCGACTCTCGGTTCGACCACGGTCGATCGGAGTTCGATCTTTCGCGGCGGACCGCAGAAACGGTCGCGCTTCCCGATCGAACCGTGCCTGCGCCTGGTTATCGCGGCGATCCGGCGGCCTGCCCCACCCTCGATCGAACGTGTCTGCGTGGCGGTGCAGGGTGCCGAGGCTCACGGACGCATTCGATCGCGCCCGCGTAGGGGTCCGGGAGGTCCCCGTCAAATATTGCGCGTGTAACGGCACACGGGATAGCCGGAGCAGCCGAGGAACGGACCGTGCCGGCCGTTGCGTTGCTGCAGGCTCTTCGTGCAACGAGGACAGCGTGAGTCGGCGGCGCCAGCATCGCTCTCTGCCGTCACCGACTCGGCGAACCCGGATGCATCGCAGATCTCGCGAAATCCACACCAGGCGCAGAGGGCCGAGGGCCGAGCCGGAAACTCCCGCGCGGCGAGCGTCGCGTCGATGCGCTCGACCAAGACGCGCTCGGTTTCGGGCGCCGCATCCGCAGTCAGGTTTGTCGCGTACTCGTCGCCGTTCTTCAGATAGAGGTAGCGCAACGTGATCTCGCCGACGCCGTGCTCACGCATACCGGCCAGACCGTAGGACCGAAGCTGCAGCGTCTCCTCTTCACCGTGTACCGCCGGAGGTCGCCCGGTGGTCTTGTAGTCGATCACGTGCAGATTTCCCCGGCTGTCGCGGGCCAGTCGATCGATGACCCCGCCGAAGGCGTGCCGGTCGGCGAGCGGCAGATCGAACCGCTCCTCGATCGCCACCGATTGAAGATCGTCGCGCACGAACCCCTCCGCATGATGCCGGGCGACCATTTGGCGGGCGTCTTCCTTTCGGCGCTCGAACGAATCGTTGGCGCGAACCAGTCGGACGTTGGAAGTCAGCCCGCGCTGCCAAGTCTCGTCGAATCGGTCGAGTGCCGCGGCCACCGTCGGCGCGGGGGCGCGCTCGCGCTCGGCGTAGAGCCATGCGAGCACCTCGTGCACGGTTTGCCCCGCGAAGGCCTCGACGCTTTGAAATGCTTCGCGACGCCGCTCGATATAGCGGTACTCGTACCGCCGTGGGCACTCGCGAAAAGTGGAGAGACGACTGTAGCTGTAGGAATCTTTGTTCACGGGTCTTCCGAGGTCGGCGGAACTCATATCAAATCCTTCGTCCCGTCGCATGCCGGGTCGGCATGCTAGGGGCAGGCGGCGGCATTCGATCACGCCGGCTGAACGGCCCCGTTGAATTCGATCGGTCCTTGACCCGCTGGATGTCGACGGTGAGTTCGACGATCTCGGGGTGGATCAGAGGATCGACCGCGAGCGACCGGGCGGCGAGTCCGACAACGACCCGGAGCACGAAACCTCGCGATCGCGTCATAGCGGTCCCCTCGTTGTATCCGATACCGCGGCCGGGTCGCGGACTCCATCCGCGCTTGGCATCGGGGAAGGAACCGCCTGGGCTTGGTGCGCTGCGCCGTCGAGCAGCCGATCGAGCGCCGCCCGGTCCAGGAACCTGCCGTTGGCAACGACGGCCCAGATCTTCGAAGTATTGCCGATGTCATCGAGCGGATTGGCGGAGAGCAGCACCAGATCCGCGACCTTGCCCGGAGTGACGCTGCCGTTCGAATCCGAGATCTCCAGGAAGCGCGCTGCGTCAAGCGTCGCGGCCCGCAGGATCTCGAGTGGTGGGATTCCAACCTCATGAAGCAGTCGCAACTCGTCGTGCAAGGTGAAGCCGGGGAAGCTGAAATCTGCTCCGGCATCAGATCCGGCAAGCAAAGGCACGCGCTCTCGGTGTAGCGCAGCTGCGAGCCAGCGTTCTTCCTCGTGTTGACTCTTGATTTGTTGAAAATATTCGGTCGGCCGTTTCTCCAACACGCGCGAGCGATTCGACTCCCAGATCGTTCGCAGAACCGCCGGAACGTAACGCAGTCGATCGTCGGTCACCAGCGCCGGATCGTCGATGTACGCGCGCGCACGGCGCACGGCGAGTGTGGGTGTCTGCCAAGTCTGATTTCGGCGGAACGCCTCGAACACCGGTTTACAATCCGCGTGAGTCTCCGAAGTGCAGAATCCCCCAGTCTCGCTGCGCATATGCTCGACGCTGCGCATTCCCGCATCGGCGGCCTCGACCGCGGTGACCTCGGCCGGGACGTGGCCGACCACCGGGAGGCCGTGCTTTTTGGCTTGCTCGACGACCGCAAAAAAAGCTTCCCGCGGCAACAGGGTGTAGATCTTTATGAAATCAACACCCGCGTGCGCCAAGGAATCCACGGCGCGACGAGCCGCCTCCGGCGTATCGATCGGAATCGAGATCGACGGATCCACCGGATGCGGACCGTCCAGGATCGGCCCTGCAGCCAGGATGCGCGGCGCCAAGAGAGTCCCATCGCTTACTTCGCCGCGCACCAATTGGAGCACGTCGAGCGTTCCTCCCATATCGCGGATACCGGTGATTCCGTTCGCGATGAACGACGGCAGAAAAGTCGTGCGAACGATTGGGTCCCACAACGCGTGCGTATGCATGTCCCACAGGCCGGGAATCGCGTAGTGGCTTGTCCCGTCGACGACCCGCGTTTCACGAAACACACGAAGATCGGAACTCGCGACCACGTCCACGATCTGCGCTCCCCGGATCAGCACCGTTTGATCCAGAGCCAGCCGCCCGGTCTCGACATCGACCACCGCGAGGTGAGTGATTGCGAGATCGACTCTTGCGTGTCCTGGACCGTTGCTACCGCAGGCGGCACAAGAGATAGCGCAAGCCAAGACGGATGCGGCACGACGCGTCTGACGTAACATGTGGGAAGTCGACGCCACTCAGGGCGATCGCCGGCTTCGTGGAACCTGGTTCACGGCGGGCACCCGTCGCCTCTTCCGCTCTCGCAAGAAGGCGGCGAAATTGAGATGCTCTACCCGCCAGGCCGGATCGAGCGGCGGAGCCACCCCGGTGTGGCGAAGCTGGTGGGCGGCATCCAGCACTCGCATACGGGCAGACTACCTCGGTTTTTCGATCAGGGACAGGGGGTGACGAGCGGACGCATCGCCCCCGAGAAATCGTCGCCCCAGGTACCGGTTCCACAGGTGACGCTCGTCGTCGAGCCACGAATGGAGATTGATGGATGCGGACCGAGAGCGGCTTCGACCTGCGACCTCAAGCTCTGCGAGATTTCTCGTACTTCCAGTTTCGCGCTTTGCCCTCGGCGAGCCAGAGCAGCGCCGTGGCCAATCGACGGTCCCGCGTCTCCTGCCGTTTGGCCTCCGTGATCCACTCGACATACTCGCGCCGATGGCTGTCCGAGAACGCCGCAAACGTCGCCCGGGCCCTGGCGTTCTCGGCCAGCGCGGCTTTCAAATCGGCCGGCATGACGACGCGCGGACGCTTCTTGGGCCGCGAGAGTTTGGGATCTTTGACTCCTTCGTCATTCAGGCGCTTGGCTTCACGGACGAAAGCAACGAGTACTCGCTTCGTCGGAAGTTCGCCGACCGACTCCACTCGCGCGCGCATCGAGCTTGCTCCTGGTTCGCGACCGAAGGTCTTCTCGAAGTCGACGATCAACCGGCTCTTCCAAAAACCGAAGGCCACGTGGCGTTTGAAAGCCACCATCCCACCGAGTAACCCCTTGTACTCGAAGCTCGGCGCACCCCATTTGAGGCGCTCTTCGATCTCCGGACAGCCGGCGTGGAACGCGGCACGAATCCGCTCCAGAATCGGCCGCGCGAACTCCGGCGCGTCCTCGATGTAGGCGTCGATCTCGGGCGAGGAATTCCGCATTGCTCTGTACCGCCGCGTCGGAAAGAGCCCAACGCCGCAACCTGGGGCAGCAAGTCAGGGCCGCGCGTTCACCTGGACCGCACGTCCCCCTCCCCGGCCGATCAAATTCACGTCATACGTTAGCGGACGGGGTCAGCCGGTCCGGACGACGCGGTCATTTCGCTCGTTGCCAGTTTTCCGTGGCTTGCTCCCAATTCACGACATTCCACCACGCCGTGACATAGTCGGCACGACGATTCTGGTAATGCAGGTAGTAGGCGTGCTCCCAGACATCCAAGCCCATGATCGGACGTCCACCGCTCATGATCGGATTGTCCTGGTTCGAGGTCGAGCTGATGACGAGCTTTCCACCCTCGAGGGACAGCCAGGCCCAGCCGGATCCGAAACGCCCCATGGCGGCCTCGGCGAACTTGGTCTTGAAGTCATCGAGTGAACCGAAGGTCGACTGAATCTCGGCGGCAAGCGGGCCCGAGGGCGCCGCGGCTCCCGGCTGCATCAGCTTCCAGAACATCGTGTGATTCAAGTGGCCACCGCCGTTGTTGCGGACGGTCGTGCGGATCGACTCGGGCACTCGGTCGAGCGCAGCTAGGAGTTCGATGATCGACATCTGCGCCAGGGCCGCATGACCGTCGAGGGCTTTGTTCAAGTTGGTCACATAGGCCGCGTGGTGCTTGTCGTGATGGATCTCCATCGTGCGGGCATCGATGTGCGGCTCGAGGGCGGCGAACGCGTACGGTAGCGGCGGTAGTTCGTGGGACATGATCGTGTCTCTCCTTTGTCGATCCGACCAAAACGCAGCGTTTTCTACTTTAACGGGTCCGCCAACGCGGCACAAGCAACGGCCGATCACGGCCCGGAAGCGAGCGCCTCGAGCAACGGATCCAGGTGGGAGCCGGCATCGCCCGCGACCAGTCCGACTCGTTTCCCGGCGCGGCGCCACGCCAGCCCCGGCCGCGACGACAGCGCCCGGGCGAACTCCTTTGCGTCGCGTCGGGTATCCCATTCGGTGCGCACCACCAGGAGATCGCCGGCCTGCTGCGTCCACAACTCCCAGACATCCCCACCCCACCCGCTGGCGGCGGCATTGGTCCAGCTCGCGGAGGGCTTGGTCAGCAGATCGGAGGATGACGACGCGCCGACCAGGAGTCCGAGCATCAGTTCCCCGAGTGTCCCGGTCCCGGACAGCGCCCATTCTGAACCGAGTAGCGCGGCGACGTCGCCGGTCGAAACCGTCCGCGGTTCGTCGCGGCTCGCAGTCTGCCAGTATTTCTCGGGGTGCAGCAGTTGTTCGGACGAGACCGGACCGACTCGGTACACTCGGTCGATGTCGGACGAGGGATATCCATCTGGCGCCGCCGCCAGGGTCCGGCCGCGCAACAGAAACCGGCTCCCGAGCAGATAGGGGCCAAGGAGTTGACGTACCAACGCTTCGGGCAATTCCTCGAGACCCGCGCTCGACGGGAGCTGAACCG
>JANNRU010000292.1:0-3113 GCA_031401755.1 Acidobacteriota bacterium
GTCGTTCGAGTATTTGGACACCACGGCGTCGAGCGACTATTCCTTCGACGAAACGAATCGTCCACTCGCTCGATTCCGCTCGCCACGATCAAGCGCTCTTCGCCCGCACGACCAAGTCGACATCACAGTCGAGGACGTGGAGCAGACTCAAGACCTGATCCACGGACTTCCGATAGTTCGTTTGATCCAGGTGGCGATACAACTGGGTCGCGGACATACCCAGGCGCCGGACGATCTCACGCTTGGACAGTCCACTCACCTCGACGCGTTTCTGCGCTTCGATCGTCAGCTTGTAGAGCAGGAGATCTCGAAGATACGCCGGATCCTGTTGTGCTCTAAAACCCGTTCGACATGGACCGTTCCTTCTCGTCCCGATTCGAGGGTAAAAACGAACCCTTCCCGCCCGAGTTCCTTGTCCACGACAACTCGCGTCACGGGGTCATCCGCCGTGGGCCCGGGTTCGGCCTTCGCATACGGAAACGAGAGGCGTTTCGAGGCGGCCGCCGATTCAGCGGCGGCTCCCGACCGTCGCCCGGAGTAGCCTCAGGCGCGCGTCGAGCCCCTCGGGCGTCATGGCGGCGTACTTCGGCGGAAGCAGCCGGCGGCTCGAGGACTCGAAAACCGCCAGAAGCTCCATGTACTCGAGCAGCTCGGTGTCGCGGCTCGGGAAGTAGTCGCCGGCCGCGCGAGCGAGGTGCTGGTCGGTGACCGGCGCGTCCCCGCCCGCCTCGCGTGCGGCGTCGTCGTTGGCCATCAAGACGACCGCCTCGATGTCCGCGTTGCTGTACCCGACGAGCTTGGCCGAGAACCGGTCGCGCAACGCGACGAGGTCGAGCGAGGCGGGACGGGTCACGACCTTGTTCTTCCTGAACTGCGCTCGAACCACCCCTTCCACCTCTTCGGGGGTCTGAACGTAGAGGAACGGGATCTTGCGATCCAGGCGTCCGGCGCGCTTGAGGTCGAGGTCCAGCTTGTCGGGCCGATTGGTCATCACGAGGAACAGGATCCGCCCGCGGTTCGACGTGTCGGACATGAACTCCTTGATCCGCGCGATGACGCGGGAGGACGTCCCGCCGTCGTCTTCGTTGGTGTTTCCAAACGCCCGGTCGCCCTCGTCGATGATGACGACCACTTGCCCGATCGCCCGGATGACGGTCAGGATCTTCTCCAGGTTGCCTTCGGTCGCGCCAACCCACTTCGAGCGAAAATTCTTGAGCTTGATCGTGGTCAGCCCGCACTCCTTGGCGAACGCCTCGGCGACGAACGTCTTTCCCGTTCCCATCGGGCCCGTGAACAGGATCCCCATCGGCACCCGGCTACGGCGCCCCTCGCGAATGTTGTCGGCGATCACCAAGAGGTCCTCCTTGACCGCTTCCATCCCGCCGACGACATCGAAGCCGTGCTCCGGCTCGACGAACTCCACGAGGCCGAAGCACTCGCGCTCGAGAATGTCGCGTTTGCGCTTGGCGATCAGGCGATCGGCGTCGTGCCGGGCTCGTTCGGCGACTTCGGCGGGTGCTGAAGTGGGAGGACCGGCTTCGGGCGCGACGAGCTTGCGAATTTCGTCGCGCATCATCCCGGCGGTCAGCGTGGCCAGCTTCTTCGCGCGCTCGAGGACGCCCGGACCGTCTCCGAGAAGTGCCGCGATGAAGGCCTCGCGGTCCGCGCGCTCCTCCTCCGACGGCGGCGGCGGCGCCAGGATCGACGCGATCTGGATCGCCTTGAGCCCGGCCGTGACCTCGGCGTAACGGGCGACTTCCCGGTCCGTGAGCTTCGGGTCCGCGATTCGCGCCGCCGCGCCCCGCGACTCGAGGTCGGGCATCGGCAGCGCAACCACGCCGACCTTCGGATTCGAGACGAGCTTCGGCGACAGCTCGGAGAGATTCTCCGTGACCAGGACGACGACGTTGTCCGCCTTCTCGATCTCGGGGAGAAACGACCAGCGGTGCAGCGTAACGACGGCGGCGCGATCCACATCGGCTTGAAACGACGTGTCTCCCGCGGGTGCGAGCGTCTCGGCGTACTCGAGGATCACGGCGGTCTTGGTTCCGGCGGTCACCAGTCGCTCGAGGACACGGAGGTCTCGCTCGCGGGTCCCGGTCGCCGGCGGCTCGTCCACGTCTTGCGCGACGCCCGCGCCCTTCGAGAACCGTATTCCGGTCGCCAGGTTGTAGACGGCGATCGTCTCCTTGGTCTCCCGCAGCAGGACACGCGTGAGGAATTCCGTCAGCGCGAGCGTCCTTCCTTCGTGGATCACCGTGTCGTAGACGTTGCCGTGCAAGACGAACAGCGATGCCTCGTTGCGCAGGTAGCGCCGTCGAAGCTCTTCCGCCCACGCCGGCAGGAGGCGCGCACTGGCCATGGTCACAGCTCCTTATCGACCGTCCCGAGAAGACTCTCCGTGTCGCGGACCGTCTCGCGGATCGCCTCCACCCCGTCGAGCAGCTCGTCGAGCTGGCCAGAGAGTTCCTTGGGCGACTGCATCGTGACGATCTGGTCGGCGATCAGTTGGAACGAGTTTTCGATCAGTTCGAGCTGCCCTCGCGCGACGCTCAGAAAGCGACGGATCTCCTCCACCCGCTCCAGCCGCTTCTCGACGATCTCCAGGTTCTTCTGCGCGATCTGGCTCTGTTGCGGATCGAGCCTTCCGGTACGCACCGTCTCGCGAAAGCGATCGCGCTCGCGAACCAAGTCCGGAGGGTTGATCGAGACGAGGTATTGCTCGTACCGCACGCGAGTGAGCGCCATCTCCACGAACGCGTCGACCAGCCGGTTCGTCTTGGAGATCTCGCTCCGCAGCAGCTCTCCGGTGAATGACGGGTTCTGTGCGGCCAGGCGCCGTATCTGCTCTTGCCGTTCGGCGAGCACTTCGACGCGCCTCCGCTCGTCCGTGGGCAACGAGGCCACATGGCTTTCCCGCCCCCGCGCCTCGGCAGCGCGGCGCCCGCGCTCGATCGCCGGGTCCCAGACCCACCGCTGGAGGAGCTTCGACTCCGGGCCGAAGACGAGCCAGAGTGCTTCCGCCGACAGCGCGACCAACGCCAGGATCGGCTCCTGAGTGATTGCCGCCACCGAGATCGAGCCGAGCAGCAAGGACAGGTTGTATGGATTGG
>JANNRU010000293.1:0-8643 GCA_031401755.1 Acidobacteriota bacterium
CTCGAATCGGGTCGAGCCGGTCGCCGAACCCATACCTTCGATACAGGTACCGTAATCCGACGCCGTAGAGCCCCATTCCCACGATCACCCCAAGGATCTCGAAGTTCCAGTAGAGCTCACCGGGCACGGTCAACGCGATCGCGGTTTCGCGATCCAAGGCGTGCGTGAACCCAAAGGTCCGGGCGACGTCTCGTCCGAAGGTCATCAGGGGTTTGTCGGGCCACAGCACTCGCGGCACGACGAAGGTCAGGAATGGCTCGACCAGCATCGCGCCATTGGCCACGGGCACCGAGTGACCCACGTCGCGAACGACGACGGCCATGGACGTGATCAGGGCCATCCGTCGTTTGAACAGCTCGATCGACCGACTGCCGTAGTCGTCACCGTACCAATTTTGAACCGTGTCGTAGGTTTGCGACATGCGCGCAGTCTGGGAAGCGGAGCGCTCCGTGATCCGGTAGGTGTTGTAGAACGGAAAGATCACGAAGAGCATCAACGGGATCAGGATTGCGACCGGGAGCCAGGGAATGCGCCGACGCGCATACCAGCGGGCGATGATCGGCACGCCGACCAGCGTGAGGAACAGCGACTTGTTGCTGATGAACAGGTAAAGCAGCGTCAACGCCAGCGGCAGCATCAAACCGAACAACAGGCGAAGCTGGTTGCGACTGGCCCGCCCCTGTTGCTGCAAGATCCAGAGTGCGGCCCAGGCGAACAGGAATAGCGGGGCGAGGTTGGCGGCACTGGTCAAGACTCCACCGGCGCTGGCGCCGAGCGAAGACCTTCCGGTCCAGATCGCGGCGGCGAGGAAGCCGCCCCCGCCGATGACACCGCAAGCGCCCAGCAGGGCCACGCCCCGTGGGTTCTCGTCCGCCGTGGCGCTTCCCAGCTGATCGAACGAAACGTAGTACCCGACAAGGAGCGCCAGGTATCCCAGCACGACCACGAGCAGCGCCTGAGGAATGTAGGGCAGCAGGTAGACATCTTGCACCAGCTCCTCTGGATCGGCGACGCTCCACAGGGAACCCAAACCGAAGTAGATGAAGTAGATGCCGCCGATCACGTGGATCGGCGCGAAGAGGTCGAGTCGCCCTTTGTGCCAGTCGTACCAGAGTGGCGTGAGGACACAGGCGAACAGAGCGGCGACAAGAGTAAAGAGATAGACGCGCTCGGAGAACGGAACCGCCGCGGCCACCAGGGCCAACAGTAGACACAACAACGCGGCACGCAGCGTGTGTGACCGCGAGCTGTGCAACCCTGCGAGGCTGTCTGTGCTTTTCACGATATGGGCGCGCCCACCGCGTGGCGGCGACGAACTATATACGCGTCATCCGGCGCTCGTGCCACGCCGAGCCGATCTCCAGGACTCCAGGATCTTGACGATGCGTGAGGCGGCGCAGCCGTCCCACAGCGCTGGTGGCCCGGGAAGCAGGCTTCGGTCCAGAGCCAACGCCGCGTCGATCGCCGAGCGGATTCCGACGTCATCGGTACCGGCCAAGCGGTTCGTTCCCGCGTCGATGGTGATGGGCCGCTCCGTGTTGTCGCGGAGGGTCACGCAGGGCACGCGAAGGAACGTCGTTTCCTCTTGCAATCCGCCGCTGTCGGTCAAGACGAGGCGCGACTGCTCGACCAAGCGCAAGAAGTCCAGATACCCCAGCGGATCGACGACGCGGATTCCAGTCGATCGCGGCAGCTCGTCGAGTGCGTCTCGAATCGAACTGCGACCGCGCGGGTGGACCGGAAAGATCACCGGAATCCTCTGGGCCATCTCGGCGATCGGCGCCAAGATGCGCCGTAGAGTCGAGGGCGCATCGACACTCGCTGGTCGATGCAGGGTCAAGACCGCGTACCCCCCGCAAACCAGACCAAGACGGTGCACGATCGTGCTTGCCGCCGCCCGGCTCCGCGAGGCGACCAGCGAGTCGATCATCACGTTTCCCACCAAATGAACTCGCGAGGGATCGACACCCTCCCGTCGAAGATTCACGACACCGGATGGCTCGGAGACGAACAGCAACTCACTCAGGGAATCGGTCAATCGTCGGTTGATCTCCTCGGGCATCCGGTCGTCGAAGCTACGCAGCCCCGACTCGACGTGCGCCACCGCGATATCGAGCTTGGCGGCACAGAGGGCACAAGCAAGCGTCGAGTTCACGTCGCCGAACACGAGCACCAGGTCCGGCCTCCAGGCGACGAGCAACGGCTCGAATCGCTCCAGGATCCGGGCGGTCTGGACCGCATGGCTTCCCGAGCCGACGGCCAGATTGGCGTCGGGAGGCGGCAGGGCCAGGTCGGCAACAAATGAATCGGACAGATCCGAATCGTAGTGTTGCCCCGTGTGGACCCATCGATTCTCGAATGCTCGATCGGCTCGGCACGCGGCGAGCACGGGTGCGATCTTCATGAAGTTCGGACGCGCGCCGGCGACGTGGACGATCGAGATCGGCATCGGCGTCAGAGCAAATCGTCGCGGCCGCGTTTTCGCAACTCTTCCACGGCAGCCCGAACGCTCTCGGCCTGCGCGCGGGAGACGACGAGTAGGGCGTCAGCCGTGTCGACGACGACGACATCCGGAACGCCGACGAGCGCCACGATGCGCCGTTCCCCGACGATTACCGATCCGGGGCTGTCGATGGCGATGTGCGTGCCGACCGCCAGACCGGCGGCCTCACGCAGCCGGGCCGCGGCATCCCACGAACCGACGTCGTCCCAGCCGGCGTCAAGCGCGACCACGGCCACTCCCCGTGCGTGCTCCATGACCGCGTAGTCGACCGACAGCTTCGGTGCACGTTCCCAGGCGCCACGGGCCCCGGACAGGTGGCGCGAGACCGCGGTGTCGATCTCGGGCGCGGTCCGCTGCAATTCTGCGAGAAAACTTTGCGCGGTCCAGACGAACATCCCCGCGTTCCACAGGTACCGGCCGTCCGCGAGGTAACGCCGTGCGCGGGAGAGCACCGGCTTCTCGACGAATCGGCTAACCGGAACCGCTCTGCCGGCGATCGGCGGCTCGGCACACAGCAAATAACCGAAGCCCGTCGCCGGGCGATCGGGGCGGACCCCCAGGCAGACCAGCGCTCCGTCCCGAGCGGCGGCGACCGCAGCACGCACGCTGCGGGTGAACGCGGAGACGTCGACGATGACGTGGTCGGTCGGAAAGACCCCGATCACCGCCTGCGGAGCGACACGCGCGACCGAAGCGACCGCGAGCGCGATCGCCGGCCCCGTATCCCGCGGCGACGGTTCGATCACCAGGCGCTCCGCCGCCAGCTCGGGGAGCGCCGCACGCACGCTGCGCGCGAGCGGTCGGGGCGCGACGACCCAGAGGCGTTCGGCGGGCGCCAGGCGCCGCGCCCGGCGCCAGGCATCCTCGATCAACGGACGTCGGCCTCCCAGCGCCAGGAACTGTTTCGGCCGCCGAACTCTGCTGGCCGGCCAGAATCGGGTTCCGCTGCCGCCCGCCAGGAGTACGACGTGCAGCGCGTGCCGGCCGGCGTCGGCCATTTCAGAGGGACTCCCGGGTCCTTCGCAGGCCCTCGGCCAGATCGACAGTCACCCGGTAGCCGAGATCGGACTGGGCTCGCTCGATCGCTGCCAGGGAGTGAAGGATATCGCCGGCGCGGGCCGGCTCGTAGATCGGGTCGATGTCACGACCCACCAGCCGTCCGATCTCGGCCAGCAGCGCGTTGAGACTCGTGCGACGGCCGGCGCCGACGTTGTAGGTCCGGCCGAAAGCGACCGGTTTCGCCTCGCACGCGCCGAGATTGGCGGCGACCGCATTGGCCACGTAGGTAAAATCCCGCGTCTGTTCGCCGTCGCCGTAGACAGTCGGGCGGCGACCGCGGTCAACGGCCGTCAGGAATCGCGGCACGACCGCGGCGTAGTCACTCGCCGGATCTTGCCGCGGCCCGAAGATGTTGAAGTAACGCAAACTGACCGTGGGCAGGCCATAAAGTCGCCAGTACAGTCCACAGTACGATTCCGCGGTGAGCTTTTGCAATCCGTACGGCGAGATCGGATCGGGGGGCATAGTCTCGACCTTGGGTAGGGTCTCGCTCTCCCCGTAGATCGACGAAGACGAAGCGAAGACGAACCGTCCAATCCGCGCGTGACGAGCCGCCTCGAGCAGTTGCAACGTCCCATCGACGTTCACGTCGTGGCTCGTCAGCGGGTCTTCGACCGAACGGGGAACGGACGGTATCGCCGCCTGATGGAGCACGAAACTCGCCCCGTCGACGAGACGGCGGCACAGATCCGCGTCGCGAACGTCGCCTTCGATCAGCTCGAACTCGGCGCCACCCGTGCGCGCCCAATCGTCAACTGCTGCGAGGTTCGAGCGTCGCCCCGAGCTGAAATCATCAAGTGCCCGCACGCGCTCCCCACGGCAAAGCAGCGCTTCCACCAGGTTCGAGCCGATGAAGCCCGCGCCGCCGGTGACGACCCAGACTCGCGGGCTCATCGCCCGACTCCGGTGTAACGGAAGCCGGCGTCGCGCATCCGTGCCGGCTCGTAGATGTTGCGTAGATCGACGATCACCGGCTGCGCCAGCAGCGCGCGGACTCGCTCCAGGTCAAGACTGCGGAACTGATTCCATTCGGTCGCCAAAACCATCACGTCACACCCTTCGACGGCCTCGTACTCACTTTGGCAGATCTGTACTCCAGGTCGCCGCTCGGCAACCGCGAGACCGTCGGCCGCTGGATCGTAGGCTCGGATCCGCGCCCCCTCCGCCAAGAGCTGATCAAGGATCGCCAACGCGGGAGACTCGCGCAGGTCGTCCGTGTTGGGCTTGAAGGTCAGACCGAGCAGTCCGACGTCAAGACCCTTGACGGAGCCGCCCACCGCTTGGCGAATCTTTTCCATCATTCGCGGGACACGCGAGCCGTTGACCTCGATCGTTGCCTCGACGATCTGCAAATGGAGTCCATGATCGCGCGCCATCTCGGCCACTGCCCGAGTGTCCTTTGGAAAGCAAGAGCCGCCGTAACCCGGGCCGGGATGCAGGAACTTCGAGCCGATCCGCTGGTCCAGCCCCATCCCCTTGGCCACCACGTGAACGTCAGCGCCGAGCGCCTCGCACAGATCGGCCATCTCGTTGATGAACGAGATTTTCGTCGCCAGGAAAGCGTTGGAGGCGTACTTGATCAACTCGGCGGTGACGACATCCGTGATCACGATCGGCGTCTCGATCAGGAACAGCGGTCGGTATAGATCGCGAAGAATGGCCGCCGCCTGCTCGTCCTCGACGCCGAGGACGACGCGATTGGGCCGCATGAAGTCCTCGATCGCCGCGCCCTCGCGGAGGAATTCCGGGTTCGAGGCGACGCTGAACGGGCAGAGTTCCCGCCGATTCTCTTCGATGACCCGTCGGATCATGCGCCCGGTGCCCGCCGGTACCGTGCTCTTCGTGACCACGACCTTGTAGGCGTCAATGTGCCCGCCGATCGCGACGGCAACATCGCGCACGAATGTCAAGTCGGCTCTGCCGTCGTCGCCTTGCGGGGTACCGACCGCGATCAGCAGGACGAGCGACTCGCGGATCGTTTTTCCCAAGTCCGTGGTGAAGGCCAGCCGTCCAGCCTGAACGTTGCGCCGGACCAGATCGTCGAGGCCCGGCTCCCAGATCGGCATCACGCCGCGCAACAGCGAATCGATCTTTGTCGGGTCCTTGTCCACGCAGGTCACGTGATTGCCGAGCTCGGCGAAGCAAGCGCCGCTGACGAGCCCGACGTATCCGGTCCCGATGACACCGATTCTCACCCGGATCTCCGGACCAACGACTGTCGCCGGAACCACGCCGTGAAACGATCCAGGCCGCGATCGATGTCAACCGTCGGCGCCCAATCGAGATCGCGAGCGGCCAGACCGATATCGGCCCACGTTCGGTCGACGTCTCCCGGCTGCGCGGGGAGGCACTCCACGTTCGGCTCGACTCCGAGACGTTCGGCGATCTTTGCGATCAACGACTTCAAGGTCACCGTCCGTGAGCCCCCGAGGTTCCAGATATGGAAAGTCTCCGCCCGTTCGAGCGCGCGGAGAATACCGTCGACGATATCGTCAACGAAGGTGTAATCGCGCTCCGTCGTTCCGTCACCGAACTGCTGGATCGGTCGACCCTCGGCCATCAATCGCGCGAAGCGCTGGATCGCCATCTCGGGTCGCTGGCGCGGTCCGTAGACGGTGAAAAAGCGCAAGCAAGCGACCCGGATCTCTGTCAGATGGTGGTAGGTGTGGCAGATCAATTCCCCGGCTTTCTTGGTCGCTGCGTAAGGAGAGATCGGGTTGTCGACGGGATCGTCCTCCGCGAATGGGACCTTGCGGTTGTTCCCATAAACCGAAGATGACGATCCAAAGACCAATCTCCCCACGCCTTGCCGTCGGCAGGCCTCGAGCACGGCGGTCGTGCCCACGAGGTTGACCGATGCGTACAGCAGCGGGTCGGCGATCGACGGGCGGACGCCGGCTCGGGCCGCCAGGTGGACCACGGCATCGATTCGCTCCGCGGCGATTAGTGCCTCGACAGCGCCCGGCTCACGAATGTCAGCCTCGACCAGACGAAATCGCGGGTGCCCCAGTATTTCTCGTAGGTTTTCCCGCTTGACCGCCGGATCGTAGAACTCGTCGAAATTGTCGAGGACCACGACCCGCCACCCCTCGGCGATCATTCGCTCGGAAAGGTGCGAGCCGATGAAGCCGGCTCCCCCGGTGATCAGGACACTACCGTGCGCTTGCATCAGAGCTTCCTGATCTTCCCGCGACCGACGCGTACGGCCCGCGTCGCGTTGCGCGTGTCCAGGATCGCCCGCGAGTGGCGCACGACTTCGGCGTAATCGAAAACGGAATGGTCGGTGACGATGACGACGAGGTCCGCGCGAGCGAGGGCTGCCGGCGAGAGTTGAGCAGATCGCTTGGGTTTTTCGCCATCCACACGGAGGGTCGGAACGAACGGGTCGTGGTAGCTTACATTCGCGCCGTCGGCCGCCAGGAGCCGAATCAAGTCGAGGCCCGGGGACTCCCGAACGTCGCTGGTGTCGCGCTTGTACGCCACGCCGAGGATCAAGATTCGAGAACCCTTCACGCTCCGTCGGCGCTCGTTGAGCATCTCGGCGATTCGACGGGCCACGACGTGGGGCATGCCCCCGTTGATTTCCGCCGCCAACTCGATGAAGCGTGCGGAGTAGTTGAGTGTCCGCAGCTTCCAGGACAGGTAGTGCGGATCCAACGGAATACAGTGACCGCCGATACCGGGTCCCGGATAGAACGGCATGAAGCCGAACGGTTTCGTCGCCGCACCCTCGATCACCTCCCAGGCGTCGAGATTTAGTTTCTCGCACATCAGCGCGATCTCGTTGACCATCGCGATATTCACGGCGCGAAAGGTATTCTCGAGCAGCTTGACCATTTCGGCGGTCTGTGTACTCGAAACCTCGTGAACCTTTTCGATCACCTGCCGGTAGAGCAGTGCCGCCACGTGGCAACAGGCACGGCTCGTGCCGCCGACGACCTTCGGCGTGTTGCCGGTCGTGTACCTCTGATTCCCGGGGTCGACGCGTTCGGGCGAAAAGGCCAGGAAGAAATCGCGACCGGCTTTCAGGTTTCCGGCCTCGAGTCGGGGGCGGACGACCTCCTCGGTCGTCCCGGGATAGGTCGTGGACTCGAGAATGATCAGCTGCCCCTCTCGGGCCTCGGCGGCGATCGCGTCGACGGCGGCCACGATGTAGGAAATGTCCGGGTCCTTAGTCTTGCGCAGCGGAGTCGGGACGCAAATCACGATCACGTCGCACTGGCCGCTGCCGCGGTAATGATCCTGTAGCAGCAACCGCCCCTCGCGCACCAACGGCTCGACCGCGGTCGCCGGGACGTCTTCGACGTGGGATCGCCCTTCGGTCAGGCTCGCCACCCGCGCCGAATCGACGTCGATGCCGAGGACGGTGAAACCGGCGCGGCCGAACTCCACGGCCAGGGGCAGTCCGACGTATCCGAGGCCGGCGATGCCGACACGCGCTTGCCGATGCTTGATGCGCTCCTCGAGCGCTCGTGCCAGCCGATTCATCCGTTATTCCCCAATCTTCGCGCGACCGAATAAGGTAGCAGAGCTCGGCCGCTCATGGCCGCTCCTCGGTGCCGACCGCCTCGTCGTCATCGGTGTTCGCTTCGGCCTTGAGACCCTTCTTCCTGTAATGCCGCAGGAGCCAGCGCGAGAAACGACTCTCGTTCGCGCCATTGACGATCTCGTGGGCCGCGTCGACCAGCGAGTTGTCGTTGATCAATGTCCCGATCGACCCCCCGCCAGAATCGATCTTTGTCAGCACCGATTCGAGCCTCTGCACGGCATTCAACAGCGACTGCGCCAACGCTTCCCCATAGGCGTCGTCCTGCAGCAGCCGGCCGACGAAACCCTCCGATCGCTCCAATCGCGCGGTCACGCGCTTGAGCGCCGCGGCGCTCTCGGCGAGATCGACCGCAGCCCGCTTTCCTGAACCGTCTTCCGCAAGCAACTCGCCGACCAGTCCCTCGCGCCGCTCGAGGGCACCGGCGACCGACTTCATGCTCTCGGCCGCATCCCCCAGCGCGTCGAGTTGCTTGGCCAATTTCTCGTCGTAGAGGACCCGGCCGAGCACGCCCTGGCCATTGAAGTCCGCACCT
>JANNRU010000294.1:0-2348 GCA_031401755.1 Acidobacteriota bacterium
TACCACTTCCTCCAAACAGAGAGGAGTCGAAGTAGGGCGCAGACGCTGCCTTCGTTGAACGCCGTACGAAGAAGTGTGACCGAGATCCTGACCGCGATGCTCTTCACCCTCGGAGAGCGCTTCGCGAGCCTCGTCTCGGAGATCGCCCGATCACCGCCGCGGGCCTGAACGTGGCCGTTTTCCCTACCTGCCCCAGGGGCAGGCTTGCCGTTCGAAAACAACTGACAAAGTAGTGCTAGGAGTCCGGGTCACGGGAAGCGAGTCGGCCGCAACTGCCAGTTTGGCGGCCCCAGGAGCCAGTTGCGGGGCCCCAGGGCTCGTTCAGGCGCGAGGTTTCCTGGTCGCTGCTGAGCGACGGCGGGTTTTGCCAGCGATCTCCGAGTCGCCGGTGACGCTCCACGGGCTTCCCGCGCAACCTTTCCTCACAACTTCACCGCCATCGTCGCCATCCGACGGAGATTCAGCGCCAAGCAGACGAGGCTCCACTCGCCCGCAACCTTGCGAAGCCCGCGGAGACTGAAGGCTCGGAAGCCGAGCACACGTTTCACCCATCCGAAGACGGGCTCGACGATGTGTTTTCGGCGGCGGTAGTGGTTGCGGCCGCGTTTGGTTTTCAGCTTCGCGCGCATCTTGGCGGTCAGCGGCTGCTCGTTCTTCGGCGGCGTGGCGTCCTTGCCTTCTCGGCCAACCGCGACGTAGGCGTCGATGCTCCGTGCGGACAACTCGGCGAAGTCGCGCTCGTTCTTGTAGCCCGCATCGGCGAGCACTCGATTCGGCGTCTTGCTCGTGTTCTCGATAGCAGCGTCAAGCACCGGCAGTAGCTGACCGTGGTCGTTCGCGCACTGGGTGACGGTGGCGGCGACGACGATCTGATTGGCGTCATCAACCGCGATCTGCGTATTGTAGCACTGATCGAACGCCTTGCTGGGCGTCCGCATGATGCGGCTCTCGGGGTCCGTGAAGTTGGTCTGGTCCTTCGGCTCCGGCGTCGCCTCTGGAGCCTTCGATGCCCCGATCTTGTCTGGCTCGCTCTTGGCGCCTTCGACCGCTGGCTCCTCCGCAGCTTTGGCCGCCGCTTCCTTCGCTTTCCGCGCTTCCAGCGTCTTCTTGGCCGTCGTGATGACCTTCAAGCGCTCCTTCCGACGGTGGATCTCCTGCGGCAGCTCGTCACCGCGGACGTCGGGGCCGAACGACTCGTCGTCGATCTCGTCCTGGGCCTTGGCAGCTTTCGACAGCTTCGCGATCTCCTCCTTCAGGCGCTTCTCCTCCGACTGCATGCGCTCGTAGCTCATCGCCTTGTGCTTGCTGGCGTCGGCCTTCACCTTGCTGCCGTCGATCGCCAGCGTGCCCATCTTCACCAGCTTCGCTTCCTGGGCGATCTCGACGACCTGCACGAACAGGCGGTCGAACTCGGCCAGGTTCTCCTCCCGGAATCGACGGATCGTCCGATGACTCGGCTTGTGCCCACCCGCCAGCACGCGCAGGGCCAGGTTCTCTTCGATTTGGGCTGCGATGCGTCGCGAAGAGAAGACGCCCGTGCAGTAGGCGTAGATCAGGACACGCAGCATCACGCGCGGCGGATAGGGCAGCTCGCCCTTCCCCGACGTGCGGTACTTGTCCTCCATGGCGTTCAGATCGAGCTCGCCAACCGCGTCCTCGATGAACCACGCAAGATGGCCCTCCGGCAACCAGTCACGCGGCGACGGTGGCAGCAGAAACCCCTGACCAGAACTCTCTGCCTTTCGAAACTGCGCCATACAGCTCCTCTACGCATTGGCCTGCCGAGGAGGGTTTTCTGCGTCCGGATTCTTCAGCCTTCGGCGGGCATCCCGTGGCCCAGACTCCTAGCTCAAGGCCGAGATACCCTGAGGGCGGCTACGACGATCCCGACAACATGGTGCGCGTCCTGCCCTCGCGGCTGAAGGCAGCGTCACCGGCGCCGACGGCCGGTTCTCGCTGAGTCGCTGAATCTGCCGAAAATCGCGCTCGCGGGCGGCCCGCTCGTGCCGGGCAGCCTCGCGTTCGCCAGCGCCTCGATCGATCTCGTGTCCGGCGACATCACCGTCGGTGCGCAGGTCGCCTGGCCGGCAATTGACGGGCGCAGGCGAACAGCAACAACAGGAGGGCGGCGGTGCGTCGAACAGAGTGGAGCCTTGGGCCTCGGCACGAGGTCGTGGTGCGGCGGGTTGGGTGCGGCGGGTTGGGTGCGGCTTCACGGCTCGGCCTCGCCGACGGCCTCGGTCAAAACGTCGGGGTCGATCGCTGCCTCCCGGCCTGCTTGACTTTGTAGTGCTCACTTTTCATGATGCGCACTACAGATGAGTTTCGTCCGGCGCAAACGCGGTCAG
>JANNRU010000295.1:0-12703 GCA_031401755.1 Acidobacteriota bacterium
GTGAGGCGAACCGGGTCGCGGTCGGGATCGACCGGCTCGCCTGGCCCGAGGTCGCGGGGACGATCGCGGGGGATGACACGATCTTCGTCGCGGCGCGTGGTCCTGAAGCGCTCAAGCGTGCGGTCGTCCGCTTTCGTAAACTAGTCGCCGGCTGAGCCGGAGCGCCGATGTCGCAATCCAAGCCCGCACGGCCGTGGTGGCTCGGCCGTCACGCCTTCATCGCGAGCATCGCGATTCTCGCGATTCTCGCGATCCTCGTGCATCTGCTGCTGCGCTTCGGCCTCGGATCGCACGCTGACTGGCCGCTCGTGGCCGCACTCGCACTTGGCGGGCTACCGCTCGTCGTCGAGCTGGCCGTCGCCCTGCTGCGCGGCCGCTTCGGCTCGGACCTCCTCGCCGGGATCTCGATCCTGACCTCGATCGCGCTGGGGGAGTATCTCGCCGGGACGTTGGTCGTGCTGATGCTCTCCGGCGGGAAGACGATCGAGACCATCGCCCTGCGCAGTGCGTCCTCGGTGCTCGAAGCACTGGCACGCCGGATGCCGTTGCTCGCCCATCGGCGCACCGACGGACGGCTCGAGGAGATCACGCTCGACGCGGTGCGCGTCGGCAACACGCTGGTCGTGTTGCCGCACGAGATCTGCCCGGTCGACGGCACCGTGGTCGCCGGGCACGGGTCGATGGACGAGGCCTACCTGACCGGCGAGCCGTTCGTCATCTCCAAGGTTCCCGGAAGTACCGTGATTTCTGGGGCGATCAACAGTGTGACCGCGCTGACGATCCGCGCCGATCGGCTGGCGATCGATTCGCGCTACGCGAAGATCCAGAACGTGATGCGCGAAAGCGAGCAGTTGCGTCCGCGTATCCGGCGCCTGGGCGACACGCTCGGCGCGATCTACACGCCGATCGCGGTCGCGCTGGCCGTCGCGGCCTGGGCTGCGAGCGGCGAAGCCTTGCGTTTTCTTGCCGTCCTCGTCGTGGCCACGCCTTGCCCGCTCTTGATCGCGATCCCGGTGACCGTGATCGGGTCGATCTCGCTCGCCGCGCGTCGCGGGATCCTGATCAAGGACCCAGCCGTCCTCGAGCGGATCGATCGCTGCCGCACCGCAATCTTCGACAAGACCGGGACCTTGACTTACGGCGAGCCTCGGGTGACCGAGATCCTGCCCGCGCCGGGGTTCGAGTCCGCAGAAGTACTGCGCCTCGTGGCCAGTCTCGAGCGCTACTCCAAGCACCCGTTGAGCCGCGCGCTGCTGGCGCGAGCGCGCGAGGAACAGCTCGCGCTCGACGAGGCCAGCACGATTTCCGAGCGGCCGGGCGAAGGGTTGAGCGGGACCGTGACCGGCCGCTCGGTGTGGGTCACCGGCCGCAAGCACCTCGTTGAGCGCCGCCCGGATCTCGCCTCCTCGATTCCACCCGTCGCCGGGGGGCTCGAGTGCGTCGTGGTCATCGATGACGCCTGGGCCGGGACGATTCGCTTTCGTGACGAGCCGCGTCGGGACGGCGCGCCGTTCATCAGTCACCTCGGTGCGCGGCATCACTTCGATCGCGTGATGCTCGTGTCGGGGGACCGCGAGTCCGAGGTGCGCTACCTCGCCGCGCTCGTCGGGATCACCGAGATCCACGCTTCCCAGAGCCCCGAGCAAAAGGTCGCGCTGGTGCGCAAGGAGACCGCGCGCGCCGAGACCGTCTTCATCGGGGACGGCATCAACGACGCGCCGGCCCTGACCGCGGCCACGGTCGGGATCGCCTTCGGTCAGGAAAACGACATCACGGCCGAGGCCGCGGGCGCGGTGATCCTCGACAGTTCGCTCGCCAGGGTCGATGAGCTGATGCACATCGGCCGGCGCATGCGCGCGATCGCGCTGCAGTGCGCGATCGGCGGCATGGCACTCAGCATCGCCGGGATGCTCGTGGCGGCGGCAGGGTGGCTGCCGCCGGTGGCGGGGGCGATCAGCCAGGAAGTGATCGATGTTCTCGCCGTCACCTGGGCCCTGCGCGCGGCGTGGCCGCCGCGGTCGTTGACGGATTATTGAGTGGGTAGTGGGGTTGCGAACGTCGGGCGGCGGGAATCGAACCCCCGACGAGGAGTAACAGGGATCGTGTCACGAGACGTTGTCGTCGAAGAGCTCGGTAAGCGTCTTCATGTCGGCTGTGTTGAAAGCGTGGTAACCGCGGCGCTAGACGGGCGACGATGACAGGTCACCAGGCCCGGACTGGCGAAAGTGTACCGCCAGACCAGGCCTGGTGGCCTGCCGTTGGCGCTCCGATTGAGCGAGGGGTTAGGCAGCACTGCGGCTACGGAAGCGTGTACTTGAACTCGTAGCTGTGCTTCCCGCCGGCGATGATGATGTTGAACTCACCGGCAAGGCCAACAAGTTCACCTGTGCCGGAGTCCGGCACGACCGTGACAGACAGACTTGGCGTGCCTTTGTTCATGGTGCCGGTGTGCTGCAAGACAAAGGTTCCCTTCTTGCCTGCAAGCACGCCTTCAACCTTCTCGATAGCGACGTATCCAGCAGAGCCTTTAACCTCAGTCATTGCGCTGAGCATCTGGCCGGCGCTTGTCGCCACCAAGTCACCCGTGATTGATTTGTCGATCGACATGCGGCCAAGCTTCGACCCTTCGGGCTGGCCTTCAACGCCCAGTGGGAGCAACTTGACGACAAACTCACCTTTGGCAACTTGATTCATAGGTGTGGCTCCGGTTGAAGTTGGCGCCGATTGTGCCAACACCGAAAGTGAGCACGTGACGAGAAAAGTTCCGAGGAAGGTGGAGCGCATGCGGTCTCGTTTGTGCTGCTTACGTCGGTCGTAAGCTGCGGGACGCACTGGCGCGGGGCGTGCGAAAGCACGACCCGTGACGGCGTGAATCGACAGCTTCACGACCTTGTTAGCCATCAAGCCTCGATCGCCAGCGTCTGGGGTGGCGTTTGGCGTGCATGCACGCCACTAGGAGCACGATGTCGCCGTCGAGTCGAAAGTACAGGCCGAATGGAAAGCGCTTTTGAACGAGCGCACGCCGCGTCCCGCGGTGAAGGACGGGAAAGGCCTCCGGGTGAACGAGAACCAAGTCCATCACCCCTCGAAGCGCATCGAGGAATTCGTTGCCAAGCCCCTCGCGTTGCCCTTCGTACCACAGGAACGCGTCTTCGATGTCAGCCGCGGCGGCCGGTCGAACGACGACTTGTTTCACCGAGTGCGGCCTTCAATCTCGCTCAACACCCGGGCCCAGGGAATACCGGCCGATCCCTCGCGATCCACCTCATCGAGCCGCCGATCGAGTTCGCGGCGCTGCCAGTCGGCAAGCGGGACCTTTGCAGGATCAGCCGCCAGACTGTCCCAGACCTCTTCGAGAAGGCGGAGCTTTTCCTCGGGAGACAAGTTGTTGAGATCCAGTGCCGGTAGTGCCATGGCGGAATTATACGCCCAGTTGGGTGACGTGCTAGACCGACCCAGTTCGGGGCGTCTGCTCGATGGTTAGCGTTGCGCGTAGCCCGCGGGTCGGCCGGGCTGGCGCGTGTGTTAGATGGCGATCCCGAAGCGCTCGCGAACAACTGCCTGGCGCGAAGCACGGTCTTCATACCTTGGTCCGACGATCGAGAAGTGGCTGGAAGGCGCAGGTCCGGCTGTGAAGGCGATTCCGCCGAGGCTGAAGGCTAGCAGCAAATACGCCAACGTGATCGTCACCGCGATCGCCCGAGAGATGCTCGCTTTCATGTGGGCCATTGCCAAGGAGGTACCGGTCAAAGCTTGAACACGACGACTAATCTCCCGGGTCAGGACAGAGGCGCGGCCACGGTATGGGCATAACCCTCGTGCCTAGACTGAGGAAGGCGCTCGACGGAACCCGTAAGGTGGTAACCAACCCACGGATATCAGCAGGATCAACCGTCGACTTTACTGGCCCCGCCTCTGTCCGGACCCGGGAGCATTCGGAGGGAGACGACGTGTCGCGATTCTGAAGGCTGTTGACAACGGGAGTCATGTCAACACCGGCGTTCAGCGGCGGGGCGCGCAGCGCCCGGTTCGCGCCGTGCGCATGGTATGCGCGCGAACCGCCCGCTGAAACGCCTTGTTAAAAAGAACGCCGTCACGGCCGTTTTTCACATTTGAGAACAAGTGTTCTCTGTTGCCATTCTGCACCTACCTTGACCACGAGGTCGGAACAACCCGCGGCTCGTATCAGAACTGAGGTCTCCTGTACACAATCGCGCGCGACGCCAAGCGCGGGAAAGGCGTGGGCCTCGGGAAGCTGCAGAACCTGTTCGAAACCACCTTCGTCATCAACGGCTGGCTTCATTCTCTCAACAAGACAGAACCCGCCTTCTTCGTCGTTGGCACCCCGAAAGAAGGACACCCGCGGAATAGGCAGCTCTGCACCATCGCGTCCGACAGCAGCGAGCGCTCCCTTGAACAGAACCCATAGGGAACCGGACCAGGCGCTGTGTGGTATATCGACGCCCACTTCCGCTCGATAACCAGGGGCAACGCAATAAGATCTCTCGCACGGCTGCATTCTTTTCCCCGAGCCCGCCGCCATTCCGGCAACGCCAACAAGTGCGAGGGCAGCCAAGTACTTACTGGGCACGGCGTCTCTCCGTTTCTGCCTAGATAGTATGACTTCCGGTTGCTTCAAGGGCTGCCCGGCAAGTTCGCGGGTTGGCCCGCAAGGGGTCAGAGCCGCATGCTGAATCGTGGTCCAGCAGCATTACTCGGAGATCAACCATGCGAGATGTTACTACGGTTTTCGTTGGGTTGGACGTGCACAAGGACTCGATCCGTGTCGTCTACGCCGCGGCGGGATCGGCCGAGCCGCCGCAGTTCGTCGGCCCGATCGAATCCCGGCGATTCGATGCTGCAAGTACCCGCCGAGCGCGGGTGCTTAGCCAATTGCGCATGCTGCTTTAAACGCAATGCTCAGGAGGCTGGGACCCTCTTCGCCGTGGTCAGTTGGAGAGCAGCGGTCATTTCCCTGAACGATCCTTGGCCGCGGCCAGGAGTTCTTGGGGGTTGGCTACGAAGATTTCGACGTAACCTCAACTCCCACAGACCCGCCCGCTGTTCTCGGTGGTCACCGCGCCCTTGAATAGCATCGCTCCCGGATTCGTGTACACGGTCGCAGAGAGGTCTCTCTTTTGGTCGTAGTGGCCGCGGTCGATGATGCGAACGCCGTCGATCAATGCTTCGGAACCACACTTTTGGCAGGTCATGCTCACCTCCTCATCCGTCCAACGTCGGCGTTCAGCGGCGGTCCGCTTTTCGGCCCGCCCGCTGCAACGCCTTGTTAGCTGGCTTGTCTCTTGGCGGAACTGCCGCGACACCTACCAGGGTGATCCGCTTGTCGCCGAACACCGCCACGAGATCGAACTCTGCGCCAATTGCAGCGAGGTACCGCTGCAGCGTCGATACCAGGCAGTCATCGAAGCTCTCGCGACTCTCAAGACGCGAAATGTCTGCCTGATCAATCCCGGATGCAGCTCTCACCTCGCCCTGGGTCTTCCCGGAGGCCTCGCGCAGCGTACGCAACGACAGGTGGACACCGCGCTGTGCCCTCAGCCCACGGCCGAGCACGCGAACCGGCTCTACGTCCAACTCTGCACTTCGCTTCGGTGCTGGCTTCATGGGCGGCCTCCTGTTTCGTATACGTCTCGTTCACCGGCAGTCGCGCGCCTCGCGCTAATGATTCGATCACGATCGCCGCGTTCAAGGTGAACCACCAGGGCGGGGCTCCACCAGAATCATTCTTCACGGAAGCGACACTCTTTTCGGACAGAGACTGCCACCCTTCCTGCGGAATCTGCCCAGCCCAGCTCAGCAGCGGCGGGGGCTGCTGGAGCTACGTCCCCGGGAAAGTCGTCGTGCCCCCGCCGTCTGCCGCAGCGCCTGGTTCGGCCTGCTTGGCAGAGCCAACAAACATACTCGCCGACGCGACGAAGCTGACGGGATTGCCGAACGGGTCCACTGCCCAGAACACTCGCTCGCCCCACGGCATCGACTGGATGCCCCCGTCACGGACGACAAACCCCAGTCGCAATGCGACCGCGTATATCGCATCCAGATCCGGCACTGCGAAGTACACGAACTGGTTCAGTTGATACCGACACGACTCAGTCGCGCCATCCCCGTCGGCAACCGAGTCGTAGCACGCGAGCACCGTGCCGCCGCAATCGAAGTAGTGTCTCCCGGGGGAGACTCGCTCGCCGGCAGAGCCGAGTAACTCCGAGTACATGGCCGCAGCCCGCTCGATGTCCGCGACAGGGAGAATGACTCGGAACAGCTTGATCATCTAATCGCCTCCGCCGACGCCGAGTTCTCACGATTACCGGGCGTCGGAGAACGACTTTGAAGTCAAGAACCGACGTCGCCCGCCGCTCCGGTGCAACGCGTGGTTAGGCCGTCTCCGTCTGTACTACGACATTCTTCGCAAGGGTTTTGAATCGCTCTCCGTTTGGTTGTACTACGGTAATGGAAACATAACCAGTCTTCCCAGTTTTTATGTCTCTGACGACGCCAGATTGGCCTGCATGTACGCCGCCAATGACTTTGCATTGAACGCCATCTCTGAGTGTTCCTGGTGGTTTAGCTGTCATCTCGATTGCTCCATTGCGTTCTGGTTGTATCCCGTCTGCTTCATTTCGCCTTCTTGAGATTCTTCCCGATATCGAGTGGCCGAACGTTGCGCGTAGCCCGCGGGTCGGCTGGGCGCGTCGCTTGCGCACGAAAGCGACGTGACCGGACGGACCGTCGGGCTCACGCGCGTGTTGGGCTGCTCGTCGCCGCACCAGCGTGAGAAGTTCTGACTCATGAGCGAGTACCTCATCTCGTAATAGCCTCGATAGATTGGCGAGTTCGTCTTCCCAAGTTGGCTTCGTCCAGTGCTTACTTGCCCGAAGCGGTAGTGCCCATAGACCGTGCTGCGTGTGAGCAAAAACACCAGGCTCGACCCGCACGGAGGTGGCTGAGCCAGTTGACGAAAAGTCGAGTTGCAACGAAGCCGTGTAGACGTTTCCCGTCGGCACGAGCCCGAGCGTGAAAATGGTGGCCAGTTTCGGCGTGCCGCACTTGATGCCGCGGCGAGAATCAACGACGTTCACTGTCAAGTCAACCACGGACCACGAATCAGACGTGACCGATTTGAACACCGCCGCCCTTCGAAGGATCTCCGTCGCCCACTGCACGTCCGGTTGCACTCCACCGACGACGCTCACTGTGATGAGGCTCAGTTCCGACGGTCGCGTGCGCGACGGCAGAAGCGAGGCGTACGGACGGATAGCCGTGATTCCGCATCCAGCCAGAAGCATCGCGGAGAACACGGCAAGTCCGATCCTCTCCGTTCTCACTTTCTCTCCGTCCGTTCCGAGTCATATCAACGCACGGGCTAACCCGCGGGCGAGACCGGCACGGGCCTTGCGTCTGTCGCACGGCCCGTGACGGGACCGAACGCCGGGTTCAGCCGGCTGTTATGCGGCACGCTACCCGATAGCCGCTTGATCGCCTCGATCTCGCCACCCAGTTCCCTGGCGTCCCCTGAGCGCGAACAACGTCCCGACCACAGTTGCCAACCGTCGCGGACCGCGTACACGAGGTAGCTCTCTCCCCGCTGGAAGTCTACGCCACACCACCCCCCGGACGGATAGGTGTGCACCGTTACTTCCTGCGGGACCTGTCCCTTGATTACTGTCGCAATCGAAACCGTGGCGGCGAGGTGGGAGCGCGGGGCCACGTAGGAACCGCCGTCGAAACGAAACCAGTTCCGAATCTGCGTCGTGGTCCAGTTCACGACATTCCACTGCCACTCGACATCGGTTACGGTCCCTACGAAGACGGCATCTGAGCGGACGATGGCCTCGGCGAGACTTGGGTAGACGCAGCAGCGGCACTGAGCCCAGGCACCTGTGCAACTGGCCAGTATCAGGAGCGTGACGGTCGTCAGTATCTTCATGGATTACCTCGAACTCCTGTCCGCATAGACGTTGTGCATTACCTGCGAGATGACCTGGCGCGGACCGTGCACAAACACGGGCCGTGACAGGTCGGATCGTCAGATTCATGCGCTTGTTAGACCTTCACGGCGTGATGTTCAAGGACGCTTCGCCAGTAGCAGTCTTGCCTGTGACGTTATCGTGGATGATCGCCCGAATCGTGTACTGCCCCGCCGGATCTGTAGATTCAATCATCAGCTGAAGAACAGGATCGGCAAAAACGAAGGCTGCCTGTTTGGGTGCGCCATCGTACCGAGCGAACTTGTCCTGCCTGAAGAGTTCATCACCTTTCGGATAGACAACCCGAACATCCACATCGACAGCAGCCCTGCCGTTCTCACCTGCCGTGTGACCGGTAATGACGAAGCCGACGTGCACCAACTGATCGAACTTGGCATCCTTGATCCGCTTGATTGTCGGACCATGTTCCGCGGGCGTGTTGAACCACTCCTCGATGAACTTGTCGGTTGGCGAGACGAAGACGGTTACGGACAGGTCTCCTGGGGCATTCGGATCGATGGCGAACGCTATTCCCGCAACCAGCAGTGCCCAGACAGCCATTATCGATCGCATTCTAACCTCCTTCGTGTAGGTCTAGACAGTATGACTTCCGGTCTCATCCAGGGCTGACCCCCGGAAAGTTCGCGGGTTAGCCCGCGCGGGGCCAGAGCCGCATGCTCGATCGGCGTCCAGCAGCATTACCCGGAGGTCAACCATGCGAGATGTTACTACGGTTTTTGTCGGGATGGATGTGCACAAAGACTCGATCAGCGTCGCCTACGCCACAGCCGGCTCGGCCGAGCCACCGCAATTCGTCGGCTTGATCGGGACCCGGCAGTGCGACATCGACAAGCTGATTCGCCGGCTCCGTTCAAAGGCCCAGGAACTGATCTTCGTCTACGAGGCCGGTCCCTGTGGCTACGTGCTCCACCGCTACCTGACCGGGAAAGGATTCGACTGCCGTGTCGTCGCGCCATCCCTGATGCCCAAGCGCCCAGGGGACCGGGTCAAGAATGACCGCCGCGATGCCGTGGAGCTGGCCCGGCTGATGCGTTCGGGTGACTTGACCACGGTCTACGTCCCCGCGGTCGAGGACGAAGCGGTCCGCGATCTGTGTCGCGCTCGTGACGCAGCTCGCGTGACCCTCAAGGCCGCGAAACTGAGATTGCAGTCCTTCCTGCTCCGACTCGGACTGAATTACGTCGGACGAGCGGATTGGAATGATGCGCATCGACGGTATCTGGCGAAGGTCGTCTGTCCGACTCCCGTCCAACAGATCGTCTTCCAGGAATACGTTCAGGCGGTCGACGAGCAGGTCAAGCGGCTGGGTCGCCTCGAGCAAGAGCTGCTCGACCTTGCGCCGAGTTGGCGTTTGTATCCGGTCGTCGAAGCCTTGCAGGCACTACGTGGGGTTCAGTGGCTCGTCGCCATCACCGTCGTCGCCGAACTCGGCGATCTCACCCGCTTCGACAATCCCCGGCAACTGGCCGCGTTCGTCGGACTGACACCTTCCGAATACTCGAGCGGTGAGCGCCGGAGGCAAGGCGGCATTACCAAGGCCGGCAATTCCCGGGCTCGACGCGTTCTCGTCGAAGGCGCCTGGGCCTACCGCTACCCGGCCAAGATCTCGCCACACATCCAGAAGCGCATCGAGAGTCTCCCGGAACCGATCCAGGAGATCGGCTGGAAAGCCCAGGTCCGCCTGTGCAAGCGATTCCGCCGACTGAAAGCGCGCAGCAAACACAGCAACGTCATTGTCACCGCGATCGCCCGAGAGATGCTTGCGTTCATGTGGGCCATCGCCAAGGAGGTGCCGATCGCGGCTTGATAGCGATGATCACACTCCCGGGTCAGGACAGAGGCGCGGCCACGGTATGGGCGTAACCCTCGACGACGTTAAGAGGCGACTTCGGTCGATCCTCGTGCCTAGACCGAGGAAGGCGCTCGACGGAACCCGTAAGGTGGTAACCAACCCACGGATATCAGCAGGATCAACCGTCGACTTTACTGGCCCCGCCTCTGTCCGGACCCGGGAACTTTCAGAGGGAGGTGACGTGGCGCGCTTCTAAAGGCTATTGACAATGGAAGTCATATCAACGTTGGCGTTCAGCGGCGCGCCGCGTGGCGCGACCCGTGCTCTGCACGGGGCGTGACGCGCGGTGCGTCCGCTGCAACGGCTTGTTAGGCGGACGCCTTGCCATTGTTTAACCGCCTGACTGCTTGTATCGCGTGATCGCTTCGATCTCGCTTCCCAGCTTCTCAGCGTCATCTGAGCGCGAACAACGTCCCGACCAGAGTTGCCATCCATTGCGCGCATCGCGTGTCGCGTAAACGAGGTACTTCTCTCCGAGTTTGAAGTCTACGCCACACCAATTGTCGGGCGGGTACGTATGCACCGTAACCTTTTCCGGAACCTCACCCTTGATCACTGCTTCAATAGCCATCGTGGCGACGAGATGGGAGCTAGGGGCAATGTAATGGCCGCCGTCGACACGCAACCAGTTCCGCATCTGCGTCGTTGTCCAGTTCACGACATTCCACTGCCACTCAGCGTCGGTCACGGTCCCTACAAATACGGCGTCGGAGTCGGCGAAAGCTCTCTCGGGCGTTGGATGGTCCCCGCAATAACACTGCGCCCATACGTCGACGCCACCGAGCAGCACGACCAGAAGAACTGTGAACATCCTCATGAGTGCCTCCTCTTGTCCCGCCTAACAAGATATCTGCAGAACAGCGTATTGGTATCGGCAGCCCTGTCGAAAAGTGGAGAGGCGTGGAGTTGGCATCACGGGAAGTCCTCTCGTACGAAAGGATTAACCTTCGGCCTGGTCTGAGTTGCGCGGGGGCAACACTGCAGAAGGGTCCCCCTGCCTCCCGGCCGGACCAAGCCCAGGCGGTCGGCGGGGCTCAGGACTCCGTGCCCGCCGCGGTTAAGGACGTGCGTGTAGAGCATGGTCGTGCGGACGTCGCGGTGGCCCAACAGCTCTTGCACCGTTCGGATGTCGTGGCCGTCCTCGAGCAGGTACGTGGCGAAGGAGTGTCGGAACGTGTGGCAGGTCGCCGGCTTGGTGATTCCGGCGCGGACGACGGCGAGGTGGACGGCGCGCTGGAGCACGGATTCGTGAAGGTGGTGGCGCCGCCGTTGCTTCGTCGCCGGTTCGAGGTAGGTCCTCGTGGCGGGGAAGACCCACTGCCAGGCCCACTCGCGACCGGCGTTCGGGTACTTGCGTCCGAGGGCGTCCGGCAGCTCGACCCAGCCGGCGCCGCGGCGCAAGTCCTCCTCGTGCTGCCGGCGAACCGATTCGAGCTGCGCGACGAGGTACGGGCGCAGCCCCGCCGGCAGCATCGTGCGGCGATCTCGGCCGCCTTTGCCCTGCCGCACGACGATTTCGTTGCGCGCGAAGTCCACGTCCTTCACGCGCAGCCGCGCACACTCGAGCAGGCGCAGTCCGGCGCCGTACAGCAGTCCCGCCATCAGCCACGGGAGGCCGTCGAGTCGGTCGATGACCGCGCGAACCTCCTCGCGACTCAGCACTACCGGTAGTCTCGACGTCGCCTTGGCTCGTACGATCCCGTCCAGCCACTCGAGCTTCCGGCCGAGCACGGACTGGTAGAGGAACAAGATCGCGCTCAGCGCCTGGTTCTGGATCGACGCGCTGAGCCTGTGCTTCACGGCCAGACTCGTCACGAACTGCGTGACCTCGGCTTCGCCCATGGTCGCCGGGTGACGCTTGCCGTGGAACAGGATGAAGCGCTTGATCCACAGGACGTAGCTCTCTTCGGTCCGGCGAATGTAGTGGCGGGCGCGGATCGCTTCGCGAACGCGGTCCGGCAATCTCGGCGGGGTCGGGGGTGATACCAGGCTCTCGCGTACGGTCCACCGGCTTCCTGCCGGATCACAGTGTTTCCGTTCGCTCCGTGGCCCGCGCGGAACGACGCCGCAAGCTTCCATGACAGACCTCCTGACGAGGCGGCTGGCTGGATGCTACGCCGACGCTTTGTCGTCGTCAATCGGTTGTCGCGGAAGTCGGGCCGCTCGCGTGTCGCGGCGGCAGGGCCGTCGGACAACCGGACTTCGACCTCATTCCGCGCGAAGCGCCTCGAGCGGGTCCAGGCGTGCTGCGCGGCGCGCGGGCAGGATTCCGGCGACGAGGCCGATGATCACGGCCACCGCCTCCGCCAGGAACAGCGCGAGCACGTGGCCGCGCTCGGCGCCCAGCGCGCGCAGCAGGCCGATCTCCGAGGTCCGTTCGGTCACCGCGATCGTGCTGATGGTCAAGATGCCGACTCCGCCGACGAGCAGCGACACGCCGCCGAGTGCGGCGACGGCAAAGGTCAGCACGCCCAGGATCGAGCCGAGGATCTGGAGAATCTGCTGCTGCGAGGTGATCTGGAAGTCGAGTTGCCCGTGGCGCGCGACGAACAGACGCCTCACCGAGCCGACGACCTCCTCGACCGGCTTTTCCAGGCTTTCTGCAAAGTAGAAATGTCGGGTTTCGGGCACCGTGTCGGGTCTGGAGGCCGACATGAAGCAAGCGGGACACCCATCTCTTCGGCCACGCGTGCCGTCTCTGATCCCGTTGCCGCCCAATTTTCGTGCAGCCTCACTAGCTATCGCATCTGGTCGGGTGGAAGTCCCGATGGTGGGAGATTTCCCGTTCGCCCATCTAGCCTGACCCCCAGCGTCACCCGGTGACGGAGGACGTCGAAAGCGGGGG
>JANNRU010000296.1:0-1900 GCA_031401755.1 Acidobacteriota bacterium
GAGTTCTTCACCAAGAACCGCCACCTCCTTGGGTTTGACAATCCACAGAAAGCGTTATTGACCGCGGTCAAGGAAGCCGTCGACAATTCCCTCGACGCCTGCGAGGAGGCTGGCATCCTGCCGAACATCTCGGTGGAGGTCGTCGAGACCGGCGAGAACCGCTATCGCGTGGCCGTTGAGGACAACGGTCCAGGGATTGTCGCGGAGCAGATCCCGAAGATCTTCGGAAAACTCTTGTACGGATCCAAGTTCCATCGGCTTAAGCAACAAAGGGGTCAGCAGGGCATTGGAATCTCCGCGGCCGGAATGTACGGACAGCTGACGACCGGTCGCCCCGTTCGGATCATCTCCCGCACAGGCCCTCGCAAGCCCGCGCACCTTTTTGTCATCGCCATTGACACGCATAAGAACGCGCCCGTGGTCCAGAAGGACGAGGAAATCGAGTGGGAGCCCGGCCACGGGACCCGTGTCGAGATCGAACTCGAAGGCGTGTACAAGAAGGGTCGGCGGTCGGTGGATGACTATGTCGAACAGACGGCGCTCGTCAATCCGCACCTACGGCTGAGCTACCTCGCGCCCGGGGATTCCCCGCGAGTCTTCGAACGCGTCGCCAACGAGCTTCCCCGCGAAGCCTGCGAAATCAAGCCTCATCCCAATGGCGTCGAATTGGGGGCGCTCATCCAACTGATGAAGGACTCGAGCGCTCGCAACGTGAAGAGCGTCCTAATCGGCGATTTCAGCCGAGTCGGACCTGCGGTCGCCGACCAGATCTGCGAAATCGCCGGAGTTGCCGGATCAACTAATCCACGCCGCCTCTCGGCGAACCAAGTCGAACTGCTGTTCCGTGCGATTCCGAAGGTCAAGATCATGAGCCCACCGACCGCATGTCTGTCGCCGGTCGGGGACGAGTTGCTGCACCGGGGCCTCGAGCAACGCGTGGCGGCCGACTTTTTCACCGCCGTGACCCGTGCGCCCTCGGTCTACCGCGGTAACCCGTTTCAGGTCGAGGTCGGACTGGCCTACGGGGGCAGTCTGTCAGCCGAAGAGCCGATCGACCAGTTCCGTTTCGCCAACCGAGTGCCCCTCCAGTACCAGCAGTCTTCCTGCGCGATCACCAAAGCCGCTCTGTCGGTCGACTGGAGATCCTACGGACTACAGCAGAGCCGGGGCGCCCTCCCGACCGGACCCGCGGCGCTGTTGGTGCATGTCGTGTCGGTGTGGGTACCCTTCACGTCGGAATCCAAGGAGGCCATCGCTTCCTATCCCGAGATCGTCAAGGAGGTCCGCCTCGCGTTGATGGAGGTCGGCCGACGTCTGGGCGTCTTCGTGCGCCGACGGCGCCGCGAAGCTGACGAAAGCAAGAAACGTGCTTACATTGAAAAGTATCTACCTCACATCGGTGACGCACTGGCCACGATCCTGTCGTTGGACGCCGCGAAGCGCGACCTCACCGTCGAGCAGTTGAAAACGATTCTCGAGCGCAGCCGGAAAACTTGAAGCCATGCCAATCTACGAATTCTACTGTCCGGACTGTCACACCGTGTTCAGTTTCCTGGCCCGCTCCTCGAATACGAAAAAGCGCCCCACCTGCCCGCGATGTTCGCGAGACGACCTCGAACGGCGCGCGTCGCGCTTCGCCGTTTCGCGTGGCCGAGGGGAGCCTGAAACCGAAGGAGACGATTCCGGGGTCGACGAAGCGCGGATCGAACGCGCGATGGCCGAGCTCGCGTCCGAGGCCGACGGGCTCGACGAGAGCGATCCACGTCAGATGGCCCGACTGATGCGCAAACTGCACGAGAGTGCCGGGCTCCCACTGGGCTCGGGCATCGAGGAGGCGATCCGACGATTGGAGGCCGGCGAGGACCCGGACCGGATTGAAGAAGAGATGGGCGACCTGCTC
>JANNRU010000297.1:0-2074 GCA_031401755.1 Acidobacteriota bacterium
GCCGGTCCGACGATCGCCTGTGCTAGCAGCGGACTCCAGAGGCTCGGCTGACGGCCGGGATTACGTTCGAAAAGCAGGTGATGGGACTGGTAGAGCAGCCCGCTCACGCCGAATTCGAGCACGGTTCCATCGGGTGCGCGACGATCGAGAACGACGACACTGTCGCACAGCGGATGATAGGCGACCGCGATCGGGACACCCCCCAGGCGATCGTTGACCACTTCGTGCCAGTTGAGAACCCGAACGGGATAGGCCCGCGATTCCCGACCGATCGTCACTCCAATGACGCGATCGTCAGGAACTAGGTACTTTCCGCGATGGCGTTCGTTCAACGCGTCGACTTCGGACGCGGTGATCGGTTCCGGTTCTCGGAGCGCCGGGATCGCGTCGCGCCCGACGCCTGACGCGACGAGTTTCTCGATCGGGACGAGACTCGGATCGCGGACGAAACCGTAGGACGCCGGATCCTTGCCGTCTCCAAGCCGCAGCGGACCCTCGCGGGACGCGTTCCGCAGCAGACCCATGAGGACGATGACGGCGAGCAAACCTCCCAACGCCAGCGCCCAGCCGCCGGCCCGCCAATCGATCGAGGTTCCGCGTCGGCTCATCGATGCTTGGCGGCCAGTTGGGCCCCGTCACGGAAGATGGCATCGAGACCCGCGCGATCGGTCTCGTAGAATCCGCTCACGACGCCGTCCGGGCCGACGAGCGCGAGCCGAGCGGTGTGGGCGATGTCGAACAGATCGACGCCCTCGGGGGGCGCGATACCCATGGCGATGCGAAACCCCGATTCGACGAGTCGTCGAACGTCGTCTGGGGATCCGGTAAGGAGCGTCCATCGATCGAAGTCGATGCCTCTGGCGTCGCCATAGGCTTGCAGTTGCTCGGGCGTGTCATGGGCCGGATCGACCGAGATGCTGACGAGGTGGATCCGCCGAAGGCCGGCCTCGTCGAGTCGCTGCGCGAGCCCAGCCTGATCGGCGATCAGGCGCGGGCAAATCGATTGGCAGCGAGTAAAAAAGAACCCCGCGATCCAGACCCTTCCTCGCAGCGATGTCAGGAAGTAATCTGACCCGGAGGAATCGATGAGGCGCACGTCCGGGAGCGTCCAAGGGGGCCCTGTCGTCTCCGGCGCCCGGTCCGTGGCCCACTCGGCCATCGCGACAATCAACAGCCCGAGCAAGATGCCGAGCAGGACACCGAGTATCAAACGGTCCCGCCGTCGAGAGGGCGCAACGCTTCGATCGGTCAAGCGATTCCTCCGCGCCGTCGAGGCTATCAGACGCGCACGGTGCTTCCCCAAAACGACGCGGGCTCCCGTGAGGGAGCCCGCGTTTCGAGACCCAAAACTGAGAAGGCCTACGGACAGGTTCCGGAGCTGTTCTGCACGCGCGGGCCGTCGGTCGAGGACCCGACGGGCCCTAGGCCCCCTGAGGTTCCAGCACGCACGAGGAACCAATGAAGGCCGTCCGGCGGCGGCAAGTCGGTCAGCCGTTCCCCAGTCGTCGCCAGGGTGGCCGCATCGACGAGGCACGAATCGACCGACGAGTTCATGAGCGCGGGCAGCGTCGACTGATCACCCCTGAAGACGCTGTAGAACTGGGCGCCCGGAACCGGTGACCACTCCAAGCTCGTGGCCGTCCCCGGACTCCACTGCAACCCGAGAACCTCGTCCGTCGGGGCGAATTGCGAGCACCCGCTGCAGACAGGTCCGTCCGGAGTGGTCACGATCAGGGCCCAGGCTCGCAGCTTGCCCGTATTGCTCGCTGCGTCGTCGCGGAGTTCGAGGACCCAGTTCCCGTTGGCGCTGATCCCGTCCAGCGTCGCCAGCGACTGCTCCGGCCGGAACGATCCGATGAACGGCGCCGAGCCGTTGACGATCGGCGTGCTCGCCTCATCATCGAAGACGGTCGAATCGTAGTTGTCCGCGGCACCGCCATTGTCCGAGGTCAACTCGACGCGCTGGCCGTTCGGGGCGATCAAGGTGATGTCCAGGTCGGCGTCGCTTTCGTGGCTGACTTCGAGCATGACATCCACGTCGGTGACCGGCCCGGCCGCGGAGAGCGGCAGCACC
>JANNRU010000298.1:0-15711 GCA_031401755.1 Acidobacteriota bacterium
GACGATCGCAAACGCGAATCAGGCGAACGCCGATGGCGATCTGCAGGGTGACGCTTGCGACCTCTGCCCGTTCGACGCCGCCAACGACTACGATGGTGACGGCGTTTGCGGAGACCTCGATAACTGTCCCGCTGTCGCCAATCCGACGCAATCGAACCTTGATGGCGACGGATTGGGCAATGTTTGTGACCTGTGCACCGATTCCGACGGTGATGGATTCGGTAACAGCGGCTTCCCGCTCAATACCTGTCCGGCGGACAACTGCCCGACGGTTTCCAATCCGGGCCAGGCGAACGCCGACGGCGACGCCGACGGCGATGCCTGTGACGCTTGTACCGATCCCGATGGAGACGGAGTCTGTGCTCCGCTCGATAACTGTCCGACTGTCGTCAACCCGAGCCAGACGAACTCCGATGGGGACGCATTGGGCGACCTCTGCGACCCGTGTTTCGGAAACCCGGACCTCGGATGCACGGCCTGCCCGCCAGGGACGGATCTGGATGGCGACGGCGCCTGCGATTCCGACCTCGTGATGGTCGAACCCGGTAATTCGGGCAACTTGGTGGTCGTCGCTTTCGGGACATCGACCCGCTACGTCGCCAACGCCGTGGACCCCGGGATCGGTCTTGCCTGGACTCAGCCGGCGTTCGACGATCAGAGTTGGGCCGCCGGTGACTTCGGTGTCGGCTTCGAGACGGGGGTGGGTGCGGAGCAACTCTTGCAAACCACCGTGCCGTCGACGACTAGATCGGTTTTCACCCGAACGGTCTTCAACGTTACCGATCCGGGTAATGTCGCCAGCGTCGGAATCAGCGCGGACTACGACGATGGCTACGTGGTCTGGATCAACGGTGTCGAAGTCTTTCGATCACCGGAGATGCCGGCGGGCCCGTTGAGTTGGAACAGCACTCCGACGAGCCTGCACGAGTCATCGAACGCGCCGACCCCGAACTACGGCCCGATGAACGACGTGTCGATCACCGCGCTCGCCGCGCTCCAGCCGGGCGCGAACGTCTTGGCCATCGCGGCGTGGACGGACGCTGGCTCATCGGATCTCGTCTTGGTTCCGCAGTTGATACTGGCCGCACAGGCGCCGATGGTCTACCACGCGAACACATCCGATCCGGGGGCCGGATTGGCTTGGACGACTCCGGGGTTCGACGATTCGGCATGGGCCAACGGAAGCTACGGGGTCGGCTACGAAACGGTCCCGGGCGGAGCGGAGAACCTCATTTCGACCCCCGTTCCAGCGGGGACCTATTCGGTCTACACACGTGCGCGCTTCAACGTCGCCGATGCCGGCGCAGTCGCCCGAATGTTGCTCCAGCTCGACTACGATGACGGTGTCGTGGCCTGGATCAACGGGGTCGAGGTCTACCGGTCTCCGCAGATGCCTGCCGGACCCCCGTCGTGGAACACCGACGCCGGCAGTCACGAGTCGAGTAACGGAACGACTCCGCTGTACACGACGAGCGACCTTACCGGGGTTCGAAACGTGCTCGTCGACGGCGAGAATCTCCTGGCGATCGGCGTTTGGAACTTCCTGGCGCCAACATCGAGCGATCTGGTTCTGGTCCCGCGATTGACCGTGAACGGCCCAACTTTCGACAATTGCTGGAACGTGGCCAATCCGAGCCAAGCCGATGGTGACCTGGACGGGGTCGGTGACGCCTGCGACCTTGATTTCGACGGCAATGAGCCGAAGTCCGGGGCTTCCCGCGGGGGTGGGGCGCTAAGCGTCACGATCCAACCGCGATAGCCGAGGGTCGGGCTGCAATCCCCGATCGCCGCGCGTTGACGCCGCGGAAGCCGATCGCTATTCTCCCCGCAGCGGGTATGGAGCCCGCTGCGGTCGCGTTGAGGGACCATGGACCTGCCGCGTACCGTCACCCTCGTCATGACGAGCCACTTGCCGCTCGTGGACGTAGCGCACAGCGCGGCGGAGCGGATGGGCGAGTTCGCCGATCTCGAAGAAGATGAAGCCCTAAACTTGGCTCTTGCGGTGCGCGAGGCGGTGATCAACGCGGTCCTTCACGGCAACCGGAACGATCCTGATCGAAAGGTCCGTGTCGACATCCGCTGTTCGGAAAGAACAGTGCGTGCCACCGTTCGAGACGAGGGATCCGGGTTCTCACCGGAAGAGACCCCGGATCCGACCGCCGAGGAGAACTTGATGCGGTCATCCGGGCGCGGGATCTTGATGATGCGGGCCTTCGTTGACGACGTCCGGTTTCGACGGACCTCTCGCGGCATGGAAGTGACCTTGATCAAGAATCGTCCAGCATTGGCGCGCACCGGATCCGCCGATGGACAAGCGCTGCGTTGAGCGCAGCAAAACGGAGGAACAAACCTTGAAAGCGACGGTTCGTCAGATCGGCCAAGTGTCGGTACTCGACCTCTCCGGGCGAATCACCATCGGCGAAGGCGATTTGGTTCTTCGTGAAGCGGTCACCGAACTGCTTGACGGCGGAAACATGAGTATCTTGCTCAACCTGAAGTCCGTAAAATACATGGACTCGGCGGGCATCGGCGAGCTCGTGGCCTGTTACAAAAAGGCCAAGGAAAAGAAGGGTAGTGTCAAGTTGCTCAATCCGGGAGGAAAGGTTTACGACCTGCTCGTGCTGACCAAGCTCGAGGAGGTCTTCGAGACCTTCCGCGAAGAGAGCGAAGCCCTGGCCTCTTTCTGATCTTGGCGACTTAGTCGCGGAGGCGGCGCCGCCACTCGACGATCCGGGTGAGCGCCTCAAGCGGCGTCAGTCGATCGGGGTCAGATTCGCGGAGTTCGGCCAGGACCACCGCGCCCTCGGGGTCCTCCACGGGCGTCGGGGCCTCCTCGCGTAACATCAAACCGAACAAGTCGGCCTGCCTTCCGGCTGATCGCGACGCACCCCGGGCCAAACGCGGGAGGCCGTCACGTCCGTACTGGTCTCGCTCCAGATTCGCCAGTATCACGGTCGCGCGATCGATGACCCCGCGCGGTAACCCCGCGAGCCGAGCCACGTGAATGCCGTAGGATCGGTCGGCGGCACCGGGCTCCACGCGGTGTAGGAACGCGACCCCTGTTCCGCGCTCCCGGACCGCCATGCGCAGGTTGAATACGCCGGAAAGTTGGACTGCGAGCTCGGTGAGCTCGTGATAATGCGTCGCAAACAGGGTTCGTGGTGCGCCCCCGGCCACCCCGTGCAGGTGCTCGACCACGGCCCAGGCGATCGAAAGCCCGTCGAAGGTCGACGTGCCTCTTCCGATCTCGTCAAGGATGACGAGGCTCCTTGCCGTCGCGTAGTGCAAGATCTTCGCGGTCTCGGCCATCTCGACCATGAACGTGCTCTGGCCCTCGGCGAGGCTGTCCGAAGCGCCGACGCGGCAAAAGATCCGATCGGCGACTCCGATCTCGGCTTCGCTGGCCGGGACGAATGAGCCGGCCTGGGCCAGGATCGTGATCACGGCGACCTGACGCAGATAGGTTGATTTCCCTCCCATGTTCGGCCCGGTCAGGACGGCGATGGCACTCCCCCCGGCAGCGAGGTGGGAGTCGTTCGGAACGAATCGCGAGTCGGACAGGTGACGCTCGACGACAGGGTGACGTCCGCCGACGATGCGCAGGATCGGTTCGTCGCGGACGACGGGGCAGACCCAGTCCTGGACCGCAGCCGTTTCCGCCAGGGCGGCCACCGCGTCGACTTGTGCGACGATTCGGGCCAGCGCCTTCATCCGCGTCGCTTCCGCGCCGACGGCACGGCGCAGCTCGCCGAATTTCTCGACCTCGATTTCCAAGATTCGTTCTTGTGCGTGGAGGACTTTGGCTTCGTATTCCTTCAATTCGGCGGTTACGAATCGCTCGCCATTCGCGATGGTCTGCTTGCGATCGTAATGGGCTGGGACGAGTCCGAGGTTCGATCGCGAAACCTCGATGTAGTAGCCGAACACCTTGTTGAAGCGAACCTTGAGTGAAGCGATCCCTGTCGACTCGCGTTCCCGTGACTCGATCGCCGAAATGTGGTCCTTGCCGTCACCGCGAATAGACCGCAACTCATCGAGTTCGGCGTGGTGGCCTGGTCGGATGACGCCCCCGTCCCTCAGCGAGGCGGGCGGATCGTCGACCAGCGCTTCGGCGATTCGAGCGGCCACGTCGACGCACGGATCCGCGTCAATGGCCACCTCACGCAGCATCGGCGCGCGCAACTCGGATACGCAGCGAATGATCTCGGGAATTCGCAATAGACAGTCTCGCACGGCGCTGAGATCTCGAGGACCCGCGATATCCGAGACGACCCGAGAGAGCAGCCGCTCCAGATCCGGAAAGCCGGTCAAGTGCTCGCGAATGGCGTGGCGCGCACCGAGTCCACCGACGAGCTCGGCGACTGCCGCCTGACGTCGCGAGATCAGCTCGCAATCGAGCAGAGGCTCAAGCAGCCATCCCCGCAGGAGTCGTCCGCCCGCAGCGGTCCGGGTGGAATCGATGCAATCGATCAGTGAGCCTTTACGGCTTCCGTCGCGAATTGAGCGCTCGAGCTCTAGGTTCCTTCGCGTGGCAGCGTCTAGCAACAGTCGTTTGGATGGTTCGTGGAGCAAGATGCGGTCGATGTGCGTCAATCCACTTCGCTGGGCTTCACGGACGTAATCGAGGAGGCCGCCGGCCGCGCTGATTGCCGCCGCTCGATCGCGTAACCCAAAGCCGTCGAGGGAGGCGACACCGAACTGCCGGATCAAAGACTGCGTCGCCGCTGCGACGGAAAATGCAGCGGGATCTGAAGTCGTTCTCAGCGCGTTGGGCGCTGCTGCGATCGATCCCGGCGACAGCTCCAGGCCCTCGGGGAGCACGATTTCGCGGGGCTGAAAGTTTCGGATCCGGTCCGCGAGCGCAGCCCACGGATCGAGGTCGTCGTCCTCGGGAGTCCAGGCCAGGAATTCTCCGGTCGATGCGTCCAGGAAAGCCGCGGCCGGCCGCTGGGAGGAAACGGCGATGCCGACGATCCAGGAGTGCTGCTTGGACTCCAGTTGGCCGGGGTCGGTGATCGTCCCCGGCGTGACGATCCGAACGACCTCGCGGCGGACGAGTCCCTTCGCCTTCTTCGGATCCTCGACCTGATCACAGATTGCGACCTTCAGGTTGGCCTGCACGAGTTTGGCCGTGTATGCGTCGAGCTGGTGGTGCGGGAATCCACACATCGGCACGACGTTTTCAGATCCCTTCCCACGAGAGGTTAGGGTCAACTCGAGCAGTTGGCTGGCCTCGCGAGCGTCGTCGAAGAACATTTCGTAGAAGTCGCCCATCCGGAAGAGCAGGATCGCGTCGGGGTGATCCCGCTTATGTGTCCGGTACTGGCGGAACATCGGCGTGAGGTGGGCCGGTTCCTGCATGCTCCGCCGAGTATATCACCTACGGACGGATGCTTGACGCCCCACTCCGCTTCGGGCTAAATGATCGATCCATGGAATCTCAGCCGCTCGGTCACGAACTCACGATCGAGGAGCGCGTGATGCTCCTGTTCGCCTATCTCGGTCCGCTGGCGCTCGTGTCTCTGGTCGCCAGCCGACGCGAATTCGTCAAGTGGCATGCGAAACAGGGGTTGGTCTTCACGGTGGCGGTGTTCTTGGCCTTCGTCGTCGTCCGGTCGATTCGCTCGCTCGTCGATCGCTTCCTGTGGGCCGTATTTGCCGAGGCATTCCGGGCAGCGGTCGCGGTGACATTGGTCGGGGTGCTGGTCCTCGTGCTGGTCTGTATCGTCCGGGCGCTCGATGGCGAGCGATTCCGGATTCCGTTGCTTGCCGACCTCGCCGACCGACTCTGAGTCGGAGGCTATTCCGGCGGCGTCGGGACGACTTGCCATTCCTGCGGCCAGAAGAGTAGCTGGGCCAGACCGGCCTGGAAGAGTGTCTCCCGAATCGGAAAATCGTCGAGCGCGTACTCATACGCAGCGGCGACGAACATCGATTTGGCGGTCGCCATTCGCGATTCCAGTTGTTGTCTTGCCTTTTTCTTCAGCCGTTTCGTCGCAGCGGCCTCGCGACGGACGTTGCGCACCGCTTCGGCCTGGTCGTTCAGCAACGCTTCGAGCTCATCCTTTGAGAGGTCGCCGAGCCTGCGCTCGCTCGTCGGATCGGTCTGCGGCAGCGGCGCGAGTTCGGCCGCAAGTTCGGCGATGCGGGCGCAGTAACGCGCACGGTCGGTGGTGGCGGGCTCGGCCTTCACGGCACGATCCCACGCTTCGCGAGCTTCGGCGAAACGACCCAGCCGTGAACGTGCGACGGCGAGGCGATCGAGCTCGTAGACCGACGCGTCGTTCGATTGGGCGAGCGCCGAAAACGCCCGATCGACGGCCGGCCAGTCCTGGCGATCCAGCGCACGTTCACCGATCCAGCGTGACGCCCACAAGACATACGGCCGAAATGTGGCGCGCCCGACGACTTCAAACCCCGCGAGGGCCTCGGCGTAGAGCGACGTCGCTTCGGGGTCAAGACCGAGGTCTGCGTGAAGCTTGGCCAGGCGGAAGCGTTCCGCCGGTGTCTCGGGGCCACGGAGCGTGCCGCTCTTCAGCGAGGCCAGCGTTTTCTCGGCAACCCGCCGGGCCTCGGCGGACTCCTCCAGATTCTGCAGAGCATTGACCAGGTAGAACGGAACATCAAGATCCGCCGACTCCGGTAACTCTTGTTCCAGGCGAGTTCGCGCGAGGCTCAAGGTTTCCGCTGCCCGCGCGTCACCTCGCTGTCTCCGGCAAAAGAAGAGGCGATAGGTCATTGGCCCGTCGAGGGGCTTCCCGGCGTCGACAAGCGACTCGATCGCGGGGCAGGCCTCGGCGTACTCCCCGGCGTCGTAAAGCGCGACCGTCGAGCGTCGGCTCTCGTCCCCGCCGGGGACTTGCGGCGAGCCCACGCTCCATGATGCGGCCTCGAGCGCCAAAACCAAACCGATCCCGATTGCGTCACCTCGCATCTTTGTTTCCTCCGGGGACACTGGTTATCATCAATCGACTCGGGGCAGCAATGCCGGTGATCGGAGGATCCGTGGGAACTGGCTCGGCACTGGCGATCATTGGGCTCGTTGCGCTGTCTTTGGCTCGCCCTGCCGAGGCTACGGGGCCCTCAGCACTCTCCGGCCTCCAGTCATGGCTGGACGGGACCCGAACGCTGTCCGGCCGATTCGAGCAATCGCTCGTTTCCGGGGCCCTGGGCACCGGCGTGAAGGAGCGCGGCCGAATCTGGGTCGCTCGCCCGGGGAAACTTCGTTGGGACTATCTGGACCCGGAGAAAAAGGTCGCGATTGTCGACGGGGAGCGGGCCCGGCTCTGGATCGAGGCCGATCGGCAGATGTGGGAGGGTCCGATCGACGCGTCGAGCGCGGTCGTTTCGGTTCTTCTCTCCGGCCACCAGCGCCTGGATCGCTTGTTCCTGGCCGAGGCCGTCGATTCGACGAACGATCACGTGCGGGTGCGACTGCGGCCGCGGGGCAACGAGGCCGGCGTCGAGGACCTCGTATTGACGCTCGACCCAAAAACGGGGGCAATCTCGGAGGCCGAGGTGCTCGACCCCAGCGGCAATCGGATGCACTTCCGCTTCTGGGCGTTAAAGCGAAATGGCGAAATATCAGAGTCGATGTTCCGGTTCGAGCCGCCCCCGGGCACGGAGATCGTGGGTCGCCCGTGATCGGCACGGCCCAGCGTTTGCGCCGGTGTTGGAGCGCTCCGAGGCGCGATGGTACCATCCGCCGGCCGCGATGACCGGGCAGCGAGGGGAACCCTTGGGTCACCAGACGGGGCAGGCCGGGGTCGACCGATTCCAGGGGACCGAGCCCGCCTTACAAGCGGAAATCGCCAAACTCGTCGCGGAAGACCTGCGCGAAGTCGAGGCGCTGTTTCGCTCGAATCTAGAGTCGCCCACGCGAATCGTCAGCGAGATCGGCAGCTTCATCGCCGAGGGCGGAGGCAAGCGGATCCGTCCGACGATGCACCTCTTGTTGGCCGACCTCGCCGGCTACCGCGGACCGCATGCACCCTTGCTCGGAACGGTGCTCGAGTTGATTCACTGCGCAACGCTGATCCACGACGACGTGATCGACGCCGCCGCGACCCGCAGAGGCCGTCCGTCAGCCCACGCGGTTTGGGGCCAGAGCGTCACCGTCCTTTTCGGCGACTACATGTTCGCGAAGGCGATGGAGTTGGCTTTGCGGGCGGGCAGTCTCGAAGTGATGCAACGGTTGGCGCAAGTCACGCTCTCAATGACCGAGGGCGAGATGCTGCAGACCCGCTATTTGGGGCGGACCGAGCTGACTGTCGAACAGCATCTGGACTTGGTCGAAAAGAAGACGGCGGCCCTGTTCGGGTGCTGCGGCGATCTCGCCGGCATCCTGGCGGGACTTGACGACACCCGACGACGGGCGCTCCACCGGTACGGTCTGAATCTCGGAATGGCCTTCCAAATCGTCGACGATCTGCTCGACTGGACGGCCGAACCCGAGTCCTTGGGCAAGCCGACGGCCAGCGACCTCCGCGAGGGCAAGGTGACCTTGGCCGTCCTCGATCTCCTGGCGACCCAAGACAAGTTCGCAAAAGAGGTCGTGTCGCGGATCATGCGATCGGACACCGATGAGTTCGAGGCAATCGAGCGGCTGCGCGGCCTGCTTCACGAGCGTGGCGCGGTGGGTCGGGCCCGGGACCGCGCGCGCGTCCACGCAGCGACGGCCGTCAAACAACTCGCGCTGTTCCCGGAAGGCGCGGCCCGACGCGCACTCGCGGCACTCCCCGAGTTGTTGATCGACCGCGATCGCTGACCCGAACTCGAATCGCCTGGCTTCAATGTGCCCCAACATCGTGGGCCAGTTCCCGGGGGACCCCCAATATCTTGGGATTCCTCGTGGTTTCCAGGGCTCTGCGATGTTATAGTGGCCCCGATTTTTTCGTGCATGGGCACCCGGCGTGTCCGCGGAGGTCGTTGCGTCGATGCTCAGGATCGAGAAGATGGAACTCCAGGGGTTCAAGTCGTTCAGTGACCGCACCGAGGTCCATCTTCCCCCGGGAATCACGGCGGTCGTCGGGCCAAACGGTTGCGGCAAATCGAACATCGGTGACGCGATCAATTGGGTGCTCGGCGAGCAAAGCGCGAAGCAACTTCGCGGCCAGCAGATGGCCGACGTGATCTTCGCGGGTAGCGAATCCCGAAAAGCGGTCGGAATGGCTGAAGTGTCGTTGCATTTCGCAGGGGCCGAGGGGATGCCGCAGGCCGAGAACGGAAAAGTCGCAGTGACGCGACGGCTCTTCCGTGACGGGGAGAGCGAGTATCTGCTCAACGGTCAGCGCGCCCGCCTGAAGGACATTCAGGACCTGCTGCGCGAAGCTCGTGTGGGTGCGCGGACCTACGCGACGATCGAGCAGGGGAAGATCGACATGGTGCTGAACGCAAAGCCTCGTGATCGCCGCGCGCTGATCGAGGATGCTGCGGGGGTCTCCGGCTACAAGCACAAGCGGCGCCTGGCCGAGATGAAACTCGAGGGCGCGCAGGCGAATCTATTGCGCGTGAACGATATTCTCGTCGAGGTCACGCGACAGATCCGGACTCTCAAGCGCCAGGCCGCCAAGGCGCGTCGCTACCGCCGCCTGCGCGAGGAGCTTCGCGAGAAAGAGTTGTTGCGATTCGCACGGCGAGCGCTGGCTCTGGATGAGGCGCTCGCGCGAGCCGTCGCCGCCGAGCTCGCCAGCCGGCAGTTCGAGGCCGAGGCCGCCGCGACGGTCGCGACCCTCGAGGAGTCGCTCGTCGCCGACCGCGAAACTTTGGCCGAGCGAACGGCGACCCACCGCAGCGACTCCGAGCGGCTCCACCAAATCGATCTGACGATCGATCGTGCCGAAGCGGTGATTCGCGCCTCCCGCGAGCGAGGGACTGAGGCGCTGGCTACCGAAGAGCACGAGCGGTCGGAAGCGGCACGCATCGGCGCCCGCCACGAAGCGACGCTCGAGCGGGCGCGACGCCAGCGAGCCCTCGTCGACGAAGGGCGGCAGAGTCTCGACCAGCTGGCCGCGGCTCTACAGGAGGGCGAGGCGGCGCTGGCCTCCGCAGAGATCGGCCTGCGCGAGTTGCGCGCAGCTTCTGAGCTTTCTCGCCGTAGTCAGATCGCGGCGCTTTCACGAGCAACTGAGGCCCGCAACCGCGTGCGATATTTCGATGAAGCTCTGGAGCGAGCGACGACGCGCAGAGTGCGTCTGGAGACCGAACAAGGGTTGGCGCGGGAGAGTTCAAGTCGCATTGCAGATCTGGCCCGCACGCTGGCGGAGGATGCGGCTGCCCACCCCCGGCGGCTCGATTCGCTCGGCGCAACTCGCGCCACGGCCGAGTTCGAGTTGGCGGCCGCCCGCGAAGAGCTGGCGGCGGGAGTCGCGGAGTTGGCCCAGGCACGTGAGGCGGAACAATCCGCGCGGGCCAGACTAGAAACGCTCGAGTCATTCGAGGCTCGCTTCGCGGGTGTTTCCGACGGTGTCCGCTCCTTGCTCGGGGGCGCCGCTGCGGCTGGAATTCGGACGCAAGGCGTCGCCGCGGACTGGCTGGAAACGGGAGAAGAGTTCGAAGCCGCAGCCGAAGCCTATCTGAAACCGCTCCTGTCGGCGGTGATTCTGGATGGCGACGACGATGCTGAACGTGCCGCCGAGCTGCTGGAGCGCGAAGGCGCGGGGCGCACCTGGTTGATCAGCAGGGGGCAGCCGGTTGGCGCGACAGCAGTCGGTTGTGGGTCGGCCGCGGCCTCGGCGATGCCTGAGGCGCTGTTCGCCGACCCGCGGGTGGTGGGTCGGTTGAGCGAGCGGGTAGCAGTGCGGACCGCGGCCAACGGAGCGCTGGCCGGACGGATCGGGGAGGCGGTCATTGTCCGCGACTTGGCCACGGCACTGGAATGGCATCGTCGGTTGCCGGGGTTGGACTACTTGACGACGAGCGGCCAGGTCGTCTACGCGTCGGGCATCGTCTGCGCCGGGAGCGGCGGCGCTGTGGATCGAGGTCTGCTTGCGCACGATCGGCGCACACGGGAGGCTCGGGCCGATGTCGAAACGACATCGCGGCGCGTAGCGATCTCTCAACAGCGCGTCGACGCCGCGCGTGCCGAAGTCGATCATCGAGGGTCGGAGCATCAGCGGAACGAAGTCGAGTTCGCCGAAGCACAGCGGGCCGGAATCGAGATCGAGCTGCGCTTGGCCAGGTCGACCGACGAGAGCCAGCGGTCCGACCGGCAAGCGGAGGTTCTTGCGGCCGAAATCGAATCGATCGTGGAAGAGTTGGACCGGTTGGGAACGTCGCGCGCCTCCGCGATCGTGGAGGTGGCCGACTCCGAGCATGGCCATGGTCAAGCCGAGGCCGAACTGGCCCAGCTCGTCAGCCAGGGTGAGGAGAGTGAGCGCACGACCCGCCAAGCCGCCGAAGAGGTAGCGCGGCAACGCGCCGATCTGGCGGCGCGGCACGAGCGTGTTGCCGGCCTCACGGCCGACGCAGAGCGTATCGAACGCGAAGAAGTTGAATTGCGCGAAGCGCTCGCGTCGGCGAGCGTGGCGATCGAGGCCGCCCGGAAGCGTGGATCGGAAGCGCTCGCGCTCCGGACACGGACCGAGGCGGAGCTTGCCGGTTTATCCACCGATCGGGAAAGCCTGGCCCGACAGAACGCCGATACGGCGGCTGAAATCGAAGGCTTCGAAGCCGACCTGACGCAGAGGGAAATTCGCCTGCGAGACTCCCGCGCCGAGCTCGACACTCGGCGAGAAGCCGGGCGCGCTACCGAAATCGAACGTGCTCGCGCGGATGCCGAGCGGGGGCACCTCGATGACTTGTGCCGACAGGAGCTCGGCGGACCGGCTGCCGAAGCCCTCGCCGCCGCGGGCGAGGCCGCAGCCGAGGTTGACGCCGAGGCACTGGAAGGCGATGTGACGAACCTTCGTCAGCGGATCGAGGAGATCGGGCCAGTGAACATGACTGCGATCGACGAGTTCACCGAACTCGAAACTCGCCACGCGTTCTTGACGACGCAGCGTGAGGACATCGATCGATCGACCGAATCCCTCCGGGAATCGATCCGGAGGATCAACCGGCAATCGCGGGAGCAGTTCTCGGAGGCCTTCGAGTCGATTCGCCTGTCGTTCCAGGAGATCTACCGTGTACTGTTCAACGGCGGACGGGCCGACTTGCGGCTGGAGGAAGCCGAGGATGTCCTCGAGGCTGGGATCGAGATCATGGCGCAGCCGCCCGGGAAGCGGTTGGCCAGCGTCCAATTGCTGTCCGGTGGCGAGAAGGCACTCTCCGCGGTGGCGTTGCTATTCGCGATTTTTCGTTATCAACCCTCCCCGTTCTGCTTGCTCGACGAAGTCGACGCAGCGCTCGACGACGCGAACGTTGCCAGGTTCGCGCGAATGGTTCGCGAGTACGCGACGCAGACGCAGTTCATCCTGATCACGCACAACAAGCTTTCGATGGAAGCGGCGGACTTGATGTACGGAGTCACGATGCAAGAGCCGGGTGTCTCGCGCCTCGTCTCGCTGCAACTGCAGTGATTTGGCCTACCAATTTGCTTCGTCGAGTTCGAGGACCAGGCCATCCCAGGCCAGCGCGACCCCCTCGGGCAGGGTCGAGCTGATCCCCGAATGACCGATCTCGTGGCTGATGTGAGAAAAGTAGGTCTGTCGCGCGCCGATCCGTTTGGCCTCGGCCAGCGACTCGCTGAGACAGAAGTGTGTCGGATGCGGACGTTCGCGTAGAGCGTTTAGAACCAATACGTCGAGGCCGGACAGCAGCGAGTAGCTAGATTCTGGAATCCGATTCGCGTCGGTGACGTAGGCGAACGCGCCGATGCGGTAGGCGAGTATCTCAAGTGTGCCGTGACGGATCGGGATCGGTCGAACCGTCCGGTTGGCCAATTCGAATGGGCCCGTCACCTCTCGGCGATCGATCAGCGGGCGCGTATGCTCAGCCGACTCGTCCGAAAAAACGTACCAGAAGGTCCGCGACAGAGCTCCCAGCGTGGCCGCGTTGCCATACGCGGGTACGGCACCGCCCTGCCGCCAGTTGTACAGGCGCAGGTCGTCCAATCCGAGGATGTGGTCCGCATGGGAATGCGTGTACAAGACCGCATCGATCCGCTCGATCTTGAATCGTAGGGCCTGCTCGCGCAGATCCGTCGACGTATCGATCAGTACCGCTGCACCGTCCCATTCGACGAGAATCGAAGGACGCAACCGCTGATCGCGCGGATCACTGGAGCAACAGACTCGGCAGCCACACGTCGGCACCGGGACGCCTGTCGATGTTCCGGTACCCAAAAAAGTCAGCTTCATTCTGCGATCCACTGACGCCAGCACGCGAATCCGGGGCGGAGGAAGCGCGTTCGGACGCCTGCCGCGAGCGGGTAGACGCGATCAGGATAGCAGCGTGAACTCCCGAGGCAACGAGCTTCGGGCGCCAGAGCTTGACGGTCGACGACTCGGATCGCTACGATACGGAGCTTTTTCAGCCGCGAGGAGCCTGTGATGCCCCGTGCCGCAAGCGTCGTGATGATGGATGGTGAGGCCATCCGGAATGCGGTGCAGCTCATGGTGGTCCAACTGGTGGAGCGAGGCGTGGCGGTCGAGGGTCTCGCCGTCGTCGGGATCCGCACTCGTGGCGTTCCGCTCGCGCAACGGCTGGCGGCGGGTCTGGCCCGCCATCTCGGTGCACTCCCGCCCGTCGGGGTTCTCGACATCAATCTCTATCGGGACGACCTGTCGATGATCGCCGACCACCCGGTCCTGAAACAGACCGAGATCCCGTTCCGCATCGACGACTCTCGGATTCTACTCGTCGACGACGTGCTTTTCACCGGGCGAACGATCCGCGCCGCCCTGGACAGCCTGATGGATCTCGGTCGGCCGGCGATCGTGCAATTGGCCGTGCTGATCGATCGCGGCCACCGGGAGGTACCGATCCAAGCCGACATCGTCGGTCTTGCGGTCGGGACGACGCGCGCGGAGCGGGTGGATGTGAAACTCGTAGAGATCGACGGCGTGGACGAGGTCGTGTTGGTTCGCCAGCGCCGGGCCAAGACGCGGGAAGGCGGCGTTCGATCATGAGGCTCGTCGGCCGGCATCTGCTGGGAATCCGCGGTTTGAGTCGAGAAGAGATCGAACTGATCCTCGACACGGCACTCGGGTTCGCCGAAGTCGGCACGCGAGAAATCAAGAAAGTACCGACGCTACGTGGTAAGACCGTCGTGAACTTCTTCGTCGAGCCTTCGACCCGGACCCGCTCGTCGTTCGAGCTTGCCGAAAAGCGCCTCTCGGCCGATGCGGTGAACTTCTCGGCCACGACTTCGAGCTTCACCAAGGGAGAGACTCTGCTCGATACCGCCCGCAACCTGGAGGCGCTGGCGCCCTCGTTCATCGTCATTCGCCATTCCCAGGCGGGCGCCCCGCACTTCCTCGCCCGGCACTGCCGTTGCGCGATCGTCAATGCCGGAGACGGTGCGCACGAACATCCGACCCAAGCGCTACTCGATGCTTTCACGATCCGACAACACAAGGGGCGTCTCGGCGGATTGCGGGTCGCCATCGTCGGTGACGTTCTGCACAGCCGTGTCGCCCGCTCGAACATTCTCCTATTGTCGAGTCTCGGCGCGGAGGTAACCGTCTGCGGCCCACCTACGTTGCTACCCCGCGACATCGAGGCCTTCGGCTGTCGGTCGACTTTTCGCATCGAAGAAGCGCTGGACAGCGCCGATGTCGTGATGGCCCTGCGAATTCAGCGCGAGCGGATGTCGGCCGGCTATTTCCCAAGCCTCCGCGAGTATGCGCGGACCTGGGGTATCAACAGCGAGCGGTTGAAGCGCGCGGCGTCGGACGTGATCGTCATGCACCCGGGACCGATGAACCGCGGCGTCGAGATCACGGGTGAGGTTGCCGATGGGGACCGATCCGTGATTCTGGAGCAGGTCACCAACGGCGTCGCCGTTCGCATGGCGGTTCTCTACCTGTTGGCCGGGGGAATGGATTCCGATGCTGTGGCTTAGGAGTGCGCGGATTGTCGACCCGGCATCGGGGGTCGACGAGATCGCGGACCTACTGCTCGACGGCGGTCGGGTAGTGCGGCGCGGGACGCGATTGCGGGCCCCCGGTGCAGAAAAGATCGATCTCGACGGTCTGGTCGTCTGTCCGGGGTTCATCGACATGCACGTGCACCTGCGCGAGCCCGGGCAGGAGTGGAAAGAGACGATCGCCAGCGGTACGCGTTCCGCGGCGCGCGGCGGGTTCACCGCCGTCGCCTGCATGCCGAACACGGTGCCCCCCAATGACAACCGATCGGTGACCGAGGCGATTTCGCGTGAAGCACAAGCGCACGGCGTGGTCCGGGTCTACACGATCGGCTGCGTGACCAAGGGCCAAGCGGGCGCGGAGCTCGCCGAGATGGGTGACATGCGGACGGGCGGTGCTGTGGCCTTCTCCGACGACGGGAAGCCGGTACGCTCGTCCCTGATGATGCGACGGGCCCTCGAGTATTCACAAGTCTTCGGGGTGCCGATCATCGATCATTGCGAAGACACCGATCTCGTCGATCACGGAGTGATCCACGAAGGCATCGTCTCGACCCGGCTGGGTCTGCGAGGCTGGCCGGGCGTTGCCGAGGACGTGATCGTCCAGCGCGACATTCTGCTCGCCGAGTACACGGGGGGACACGTGCACATCGCGCATCTGTCGACCGCGCGCGCCGCCGAGTTCG
>JANNRU010000299.1:0-1785 GCA_031401755.1 Acidobacteriota bacterium
TCGATCTTGGCGAGAAGCTTTCCGCGAAAGACCGGACGGAGCTTCTTCACGGGGAGAAAGAATCGTTCCGCGGTGGCGATCCAGCGTGACCCGTCGAGAGAAAGCCCGCCTGCGGGGACGACGCAGTGGAGGTGGGGATGGAATCCGAGTTGCTGGTTCCAGGTGTGGAGGACGGCGGTGAACCCGATGGTGGCCTTGAGGTTGGTGCGGGCGAGTTCGAGAAGGGTCTGGGAGACGGCCTCGAAGAGGAGAGTCAAGCACACCTTGGGCGCACGCCTGAAGAACGGGTGTAGCTGCTACGCCCGGAGTTCGCGAAGCAGCTGGCGGTCAGGCGGCGCCACGGAGCGGTCGCGTGAAGGTCATCACGTTCTACAGCTTCAAGGGCTGAGCATTCATCGCATTTATCCCTGACTTTCGAGCACTTCGAGAACCTGTGCGGCGGCGCGGACTTTGTCGAGGCCTCTGCGAATGGTAATGGATCCGGGCGGTCCGCCGGAGGACTTGCCGGTGTAACCGCCGAGGTCGGCGATCCAGCGGGTCGCCAGCGCGATGGTCGGCGTGGTGTCGGGAATGGTCTCGTTGCGTTTCTTCTGGGCGCGCTTGAGCAGCAGCAGGGCACGGAGCTCGACGGAGCTGAGCTCGACGGTGGCGGGCAGGTCGGGTTGGGTGCGGGATAGGTACTTGAGGCGTTCGATGCGCAATGCCACTGTGGCGAGCAGGGTAGCCCATTTCGTGACATGTGTCGCCTCGCGGAGCTGGGTATCCTCGACCTTGCAGGCGCCGCTCTTCCATGTCCTATGAAATTCTTCGATGCGCCAGCGCTGACTGTAACCGAAGATCACGCAGCAGGCTTGTTGGAAGGTGCCGCACGGGGCGCTGGTGAAGAGCAGCCAGTCCAAAGGCTTTTCGCCGCGCGGAGTGGTTCGATGCTCGTGGGTCCAGACCACGTTCACCGAGAGGGCCCAAGCGCGACCCGTCGTCCTGTCCCGCAGGTCGAGCGTGACGGTCGCGACCCGCACCGCCATCCGGGCGACCCGCTCGGACCGCCCGGGGCCCGCTGACACGTGCAGGTCGTAGGTACCGAGAATGCGCTTCTTCTTGACGATGTCACGCAGGTAGCGTGTGCCCCTGGCGGTGTGCACCCGCCGGTTCCAGCTCGCCCGAACGGTGAAGTCGTGTCCCGACTCAGTGAGGGCGACAAGCAGGGGCCATGCATCCCCTTCTCGATCCAGCTGAAACCATGCGCGTGTCCGCGGAGCCCCCTCCTCCAATCGCAAGGTCGTGTCCTCGATCGCGTCCAGCCAGTGCTGCGTCTCCTTCTCCTCGACCATGCGCGAGTCGCGACCGCGGCGCTTCTTTTTCCGTCGTTTCGGTACGTCCTTGCGACTCCACCACTGCTGTGAAAACAACCCGATGGGCACCCCCTCGGGATTCACGCCGATGGCACTGATGACCTTGAGTCCGCGTGTTCCGAACATGTTGGCGCCGATTGCCCCGAAATCCTTGGTTCTGGCGCGATCGGTCAACGTCAGACTGCTACCGTCCACCGGCACGAAGACAAACGGGTATTCAGCGCTCCGCGCAGCGCACGCCGCTGCCGCCGCCTCCTGCAGCTGCTCCACCCGGACCGCAGGGTTCTCGAGGAGATCGTAGGCCCCTTGCCGCTCCGCCGCTTTCTCGAACACCTCCGAAACGCGCCCGGCCGGTTGTAGCGCCACCTCTCGAGCCATCCCGATCAGCCGCGCCGTCCGGCGCGCGTCTCCAAGACGCGCGCGTCCAAATTCT
>JANNRU010000300.1:0-4773 GCA_031401755.1 Acidobacteriota bacterium
GCGCGTCGATGCCCCACGGAATGAACTCGAACCGACCCGAGGTCGGGTCTGGAGCCCGGCGACCGCGTTGGGTGAGAGCTGGGCGGCCGCGGGCAGTTTCGCCGTCGCCTTGGCGCTCGAAGCGCTGGCCGGCCGTCCCCCCGGAGACGAATCCCGTCGCGATTCGTCCGCGCTGGTACTCGTTGCCGCGCCCACCGGTCAGGTGGCTGCGGCCCTGCTCGTTGCGCCGGAGCGCGCATGACCCGCGACGAGTTGAGCGCGGTTCTGCCCTGGACCCCGCCGGCACTGATGATCGATGAGCTGCAGAGTTGGGAAGCGTATCGTCAGGTCGTGACGACCAAGCGCCTATTCGAAGTCGCGGCCGACGGTGTACCGAAGGCTCCGTGGTTTCCAAGTTGCATGCTCGTGGAGGGTGTCGCCCAGAGCGCGGCCCTGCTCTACCGCCTGAGCTACGGAGATCGCGTGGCGGATCGCCGACCGCTCCTCGGCTGGTTGCGCGTGCGGATTCGAGGTTCGGCAATCGCCGGCGAGCTCGTCACCTTCAGCGTCCTATCGGTGAAGATGACGCTGGACGGCGGGGTCTTCCGCGGGAGTGCATGTTCGGTTTCAAGCCGCCTGGTCACCGTGGAACTCGCGGTCGCCACACGTACGCCGGAGCCAATGTGAATCTGACCTTTTCAGACGGTGCTGTGCTGGTTGCCGGCGGAAGTGGGGGCATCGGGAGCGCGGTGGTCGAACGACTCCGGAGAGCGGGTCTTCCGGTCGCCTTCACCTATCATGACGCACTGGAACGCGCCGAGAGTCTCCTGCCCCCCGGCTTCGAGGATGCCCAAGCCGGCGCGCGCGTCTGGCGCGGATCGGCGCCGACGATGGCCGCGATTCCGTGGCACGCTGCGGACCTCGACGCGGCACGAGCGGTCGTTGAACGAACAACCGCGCTGGTCGGGCCGCCGCGTTACCTCGTGGTCGCCTCGGGAATCGCGCAACAAGAGGCGTTTCATACGCTCGACGACGATCGAGTACGGGAGCTACTGGACACAAATCTCCGCGCGGCGATCTCACTTGCCCGCGCAACGATCACGCCGCTGCTCAAGCGCGGCTCGGGTCGGGTGGTCTTCGTCGGGTCGGTTTCAGGGAGCCGCGGATTGCGCGGACACACGGTTTACGCGGCAACCAAGGCGGGACTGGACGGGCTGACACGTGCGCTGGCCCAGGAGGCGGCCCCGTTCGGGGTGACCGTCAACTGTGTCGCGCCCGGGTTCATCGACACGCCGATGATCGCCACGACGCCTGAGAATGCCCGCGAGGCCTGGTTGCGCCGCATTCCACTCGGTCGCACCGGACGTCCCGACGAAGTGGCCAGCCTCATCGCGTTCCTGCTTTCGGATCAAGCGGCCTACGTGACCGGCCAGAGTTGGGTCATCGACGGGGGCTTGTCCCTGTGAGTGCGCGTCGGGTGGCGATCACCGGGCTCGGGGTCGTGTCGGGATACGGTCGTGGTGTCGAGGCCTTATGGAACGGGCTGGCCGGCGGGCGCTCCGCAGTCCGTGCGCACCGCGCCCGGTTCGGCGCCCGGACCTGGCTCTCCTACGCGATGGCGGACTTGCGCGACGACCCGCGCAGCTACGCCGCCGCGTTTCCGCGTCCGGACCTGTTGCGCAGCGAAGGGATCGCCGAAGACCCGGACCTCTTGGCGATCGCCGAGGCGGTGCGGCAGGCGCTCGACGACGCTGCCCCCTGCGCGCTGGACGAGCGCGCAGGAATCGTGGTGACGCACGAGAGCCCGGGGCTCGCCGACCACCTCCAGGGATTCTTCAAGTGGGGCGAGGCGTTCCGGGCCTGGCTGCGCTCTCCCGTGCGCTTCGATCCCCCCGAATTTTTGTACCGTTTGAAGAGTGCGGGCGTCTATCGCATGCACTCGTTTCTCTACGTTCACTGGCTGTCTGCGCTCTTCAATCTCCACGGCTTCTCGATGTACAACAACAACGCCTGCGCCTCGGGCGCGTTCGCCCTGGCGGTCGGGGTGGATCGCATCCGCAGTGGTGACGTAGACACGATCGTCGTCGCCGGGGGCGACGTCCCGGAGGACGGAACGAAGTATCGCTGGTTCCGGGATCTCGGGCTCTACTCGGAGAGCGGAGTCTGTCGGCCGTTTGGCGAGGCACGCGATGGCTTGGTGCTCGGCTCCGGTGCTGCTGCGGTCGTCTTGGAAGACCTCGATCGCGCGCGCGCGGCCGGGAAGCGGATCTGGGGCGAATGGCTGGGCGGGGGATTTCGTTCGGAGGGTTGGAAAGTCGCGCTGCCCGACGTGGCGCGTGGACGCTATGCCGCCGCGATCCGCGCCGCGCTCCAGTCAAGCGGCGTCGATCGCGACGAGCTCACACTCGTCGTGCCGCACGGGGTCGGAACCGGTCTGTACGACCGATTCGAGGTCGAATCGCTCGCCGAAGTACTCGGCGACAGCGGGACGACGTGGCCGCCATTCATGCCGGTCAAGGGCGCGATCGGCCACACGCTCGGCGGCTCGGTGCTGGTTGAGACCGTCGCCGCGCTGGTCGCACTCGAGCGTGGCGAGATTCCGTCTCTGGTCGGCCTTGCGAACCCCGATCCGTCGCTGCCATTCGGTCCGTCGCGGGCGATCGCGTCGCCCAGAGATTGGACGCTGCTCAAGTGCACCAACGGTTTTGCGGGTCAGAACGGCGCGATCGTTCTGCGTGCGGTCGGGTCTGCGTGATTCGGGCGGTGGGCGGAATCCGGCGCCGCATCGCCCGGATCCTGCTGCGGCAACCTACGGATGCGATCGAGCGCGCCGCGCGCCGGTTTTCCATGGGAGATCCGAACGACCGCGCGAGGTTGTCGCGCCTGGGTTCCGCGTTCCTCTCGGGCTATCACACGATGCTCGACGCCGATTCTGTCGAGGCCGGTTTCTCCGGACTGACCGGGATCCCGGCATATGAGCGGCCGTTCTGGGCCGAAGGTGCGGCGATGGCGCTGCCGGCCCGAAGCTATTTCGATCGTTCGGTCTCGCCCGTGGTTTTTGGCGCGACGCTCGACCGATACGTTTCGGGATTTCTCTATCTCGGTTATGTCGGACTCGGATTCTGGTTTGGATTCCGTCATCCCCGAGCACCGTCCAGGATCAAGCGAGACCTTGCTCCGTGGCTCGACCCGCTCTATCTACCTCTTTGCTACGACGGTTGGGGCTTCAAGCTCGGATTCTTCGACTGGCCCGCCCGGCCCGGCGTGGTGCGGCGTCTCGATCGCTGCCCTCAAGAATACCGGAGCGCCGCGTGGCAGGGGTTCGGTCGGGCACTCTACTTCGTGCTACGGGACGACGAGGCGCGATTCGCAGCGCTCGCGACCGACGATCAGCAAGCCTACGATCTCGAGTCGGGAAGGTCATTGGCGCTCGCGTTCACGCGAGTCGACCAGCCCGACGCGATAGCTCGCCACCTCGACGCGGCGGAGGACGAGCGCCGACTGGAGGCGCGCCTCGTCGGTACCGCGTGGGCGCTAACGGCCAGGTACCGCGGCGACAGGGACTACCTCGAAGAGTGCCTTGGCGGTCTGGCCGAACCATGGCGCGCCAGGCTCTCCTCGCTTCCGGAGACCACGCTCGCCGCAGAGCGGCGGGCTGTGAGCTATAGCGACTGGCGTGAGCGGACGGCCCGGGACGCGGTGGCGCGGATCAGGAGATGACCCGCACCTCCGGTATCGGCACGACCCACAAACCGCCCCATTCGCGGATGAACGCTGTCTGCTCCATGATCTCGTCTTGCAGATTCCAGGGCAGGATCAAGAGATAGTCGGGGCGCGTTTCGCGCAGCCGTTCGGGGGCGTAGATCGGGATGTGCGACCCGGGCAGGAACATTCCCTGTTTGTACGGGTTCCGGTCAACCGTATAATCGATGAAATCGCGTCCGATCCCACAGTAGTTGAGCAGCGTGTTGCCCTTGGCCGGCGCCCCGTAGCCGGCGATCGACTTTCCTCGCTCCTTGGCATCGAGCAAGAAGCGCAGCAGCTTGAGCTTGGTGGTCTTGACCCGATCCCAGAAAGATTTGTAGGCCTCGGGCTTATCCAGTTTGGCCTGATGTTCCTTGGTCAACAGCGACGCGACGCGGTCGCCGACGGCGAAGCGCGAGTCCTCGACGTGCTGCGCGAAAATACGAAGGGAGCCCCCGTGCGTCGTCAATTCCTCGACATCGAAGATGGTCAAGCCGTGAGCCGCAAAAATTTTTTCCACGGAATTCAACGAGAAGTAGGAGAAATGCTCGTGGTAGATCGTGTCGAATTGGTTGCCCTCGATCAACTCCAGAACGTGGGGAAACTCCACCGTCACGATCCCTCGCGCTGCGAGCAATCGCTTCATCCCGGCGACGAAATCGTGCACGTCCGGGACGTGGGCCAGGACGTTGTTTCCCAAAAGCACATCTGCGGTTTGACCGGCATCGGCCATCTCGATCGCGGTCTGGACGCCGAAGAACTTGCCGACGCTCGGGATTCCGCGCTTCTCCCAAGCGACCGCGGCGATGTTCGCCGCCGGCTCGACCCCGAGCACCGGGATGCCCTTGGCCTTGAACCATTGCAGTAGATAGCCGTCGTTGCTCGCGATCTCGACGATCCGCTGTTGCGGCCCCAAGCCGAAACGCTCGACCATCATCTCGCAGTACTGGCGCGCGTGCTCGACCAGGAGGTCGAAATGCTAGAGAAATAGGGGTAGTCGAGAAAGATCGCCTCGGGCGAGGTGACCTCGCCGAGTTGGACCAACAGGCA
>JANNRU010000301.1:0-12369 GCA_031401755.1 Acidobacteriota bacterium
GTCGGCATCACGTCGATCATGCAAAACCTGGGCGGCTTTTTTGGGATCTACGCCTTCAGTCGAGTAACGCATCACCTGGGACGGAAACTGACGCTGGCAATTTGCTTTGTCCTGGCAATGTTCAGCACTGCCTTCGTCTTCTGGAACATGGGGCGCGCTCCGCTGATCCCCCTTCGCGACCCGCGTCTGAGCGAGTCCCTGGAATTTCAAAGTGTCTAAAGACCTTCAAGAGATGCCGCAGGATTTGGTGCCGCACGACGATCCTAGCGCCGGGCCGACCGTCATCGTTGGTGGGGTCAGCCTGCTGTTGTTGTTCGCGTTGATCGTCGCACTCGAGGCGCTGCACCGAACAGCGGCGGAATCCGAGTTCCAGCGCAAGGTCGTCGCGGAACGACCGGTCGAGCTACGCCAGGTGCAGGCCGACCAGCGCACGACCCTTTCGACCTACCGCTGGCTCGACCGGGCTCAGGGGGTCGCGACGATTCCAATCGACCGGGCGATGGCGCTCGTGATCGAGGAGCACCGTAGGAATTTGGCTGGTCGGCCGTGACCGATCGGGTCAAAATCAAGGCATGACCTGGAAACCGTTCGGTCGAAGAGTTTTGGCCCTGTTCGTGGCGGGGTCTACGGTGGCTGGGTTCGCCGCAGCGCTCGAGCCTGCGTCGGAGGCGGTTCCGGACGGTGTCGGAATCGACCAGCGAGTCGATGCGCAATTGCCGCTCGATGTCGTCCTCGCCGATGAGGAGGGGCGGCCGGTTTCGATCGGTGATTACTTCGGCGGTACAAAGCCGGTCCTGTTGGTTTTCAACTACTACCGGTGCCCGATGCTCTGCGGGCTGGTCTTGGCCGGCATGGTCGACGTGCTGTCGAAGATCGATTGGCTTCCCGGTCGCGAATTCGAGGTTGTGGTGGTTTCGATCGACCCGCGTGAAAAGCCCGCGCTCGCCGCCGCCAAAAAGCGCGCGATTCTCGAAGACTGGGGTCGGCCGGCCGCCGCGGAGGGTATGCATTTCCTCACCGGCGGAGCCGGTGCGATCGGTGCCCTGACCGACGCGGCCGGTTTCCGTTACCGCTACCTCGAGGATCGCAACGAGTTCGCGCACGGCGCGGCCATGATCATTGTCACTCCCGGCGGTCGCATCTCTCGCTATCTGTTCGGCGTCAGCCACGAACCGCGAACCGTGCGTCTGTCGCTCGTCGAGGCCTCGACCGGGGGGATCGGAGGCGTCGTCGAGCAGTTCCTGCTCTATTGCTACCGCTACGACGCCGTCGAGGGACGTTACATCCCGGTGGCCTGGAAGATCATGCGTGTCGGGGGCGCCCTATCCGCACTTCTGGTCGGCGCGATGCTGTTGCTGTTCTGGGCCCGAGAGTCGCGCCAAAAGAGGCTAGCGCTATGAATCGAATCGGCTGGAGTCCATTCTCGATCGACGCGGGGCCCGCTTCGTTCTGGTTGCCGCAGCGAGCGTCGAATCTCGCCGAGGGCGTGGACTGGAACTGGAACTTCGTGCTCTGGATCAACGTGGTCTTCTTCGTCTTGGTGACGGCGGTCCTGCTCTGGTTCGTTTGGCGCTACCGCAACGCCGACGCCCAACCCTCCCCGTCGCACAACATGCCGCTCGAGTTGACCTGGACGATTGTGCCGACGTTGATTGTCGTCTACATGTTCTGGCAGGGCTACGTTTCCTATCTCGACATGGCGACGCCGCCTGAGAATGCTTACGAGGTCCAAGCGTTGGGCCAGAAGTGGAACTGGACATTCACCTATCCCAACGGTTACGTCGACCCAAATCTACATGTCCCCGTCGACACGGCCGTGCGGGTGACGATGACCTCCCAAGACGTCATCCACAGCCTCTTCGTCCCGGCGTTCCGGGTCAAGCGTGACGTTTTCCCCGGCCGCTACACGAACCTCTGGTTCACCGCGATCGCCGAGGGTGAGTTCGAGATCTTCTGCGCTGAATACTGCGGAACGAGCCATTCGAAGATGCAGGCCACGGTCGTCGTCCATCCTCCCGGCGAGTTCGAAAAGTGGTTGGCCGAGGCCTCTGATTTCCTGAGCAAGATGCCGCCGGCAGAGGCGGGGCAGTTACTCTACAACCAGCGCGGATGCAAGCAGTGTCACTCGATCGACGGAGCGACTGGAACGGGGCCGAGTTTTCTCGCGCTCTACAACTCGATGCAGCCGCTCTCGGACGGAAGTCAGGTCACGGCGGACGAGAACTACATTCACGAATCGATCGTCGCGCCGATGAGCAAACTCGTTGCCGGATACGAGCCGGTCATGCCCTCTTACAAAGGGCGACTAAAAGATCAAGAGATCGGCGCGATCATTGAATACATGAAGACCCTGTCCCGATGAGGGAAGGAGGTCCTAGATGAGCACTCACGGTCCGGTGAAGCAGGTCGCGACTTACGGCGGCGGGCCCCAGGTCGCCGGCGACAACTATCTGAACCACTCCCGGGGGATCGCCTCCTGGATCTTCACGCTCGACCACAAACGGATCGGTGTTCTCTATCTGGGGTCGATCCTCAGCGCGTTCTTCCTCGGCGGAATGTTCGCGCTGCTCGTTCGGACCGAGCTGCTGTTTCCCGGCAAGACGCTGATGGATCCGGATCGCTACAACCAGGCGTTTACACTGCACGGGGCGATCATGGTCTTTCTGTTTATCATCCCCGGGATACCCGCGGCCCTCGGGAACGTCATCTTGCCCTTGATGCTCGGGGCCAAGGACGTCGCCTTCCCTCGGCTCAACCTGGCCAGCTGGTGGTTGTGGATCATCGGCGCGGCGATCGCGCTGTCGTCGATCATCATTGGCGCGGTCGACACTGGATGGACCTTCTACACGCCCTACAGCACGTCGACCGGAACCGCCGTCATCGCCATCACCACCGGGGTCTTCGTTCTCGGGTTCAGCTCGATCTTCACGGGGTTGAACTTCATCGTGACGATCCACAAACTTCGACCCAAGGGCATGGGCTGGTTCCGGATGCCCCTGTTCGTTTGGGCGCTTTACAGCACCGCGATCATGCAGGTGTTGGCGACCCCCGTGCTCGGAATCACCCTGATGCTGTTGATCGCCGAGCGTGCGATGGGGGTCGGTATCTTCGATCCGGCGCTCGGCGGCGACCCGACGCTATACCAGCACTTCTTCTGGTTCTACTCGCATCCTGCCGTTTATATCATGATCGTTCCGGCGATGGGTGTGATCAGTGAGCTGATGTCGATCTATAGTCGCAAGCACATCTTCGGCTATCGATTCATCGCCTTTTCCAGTGTGGCGATCGCGCTCTTCAGTTTTCTGGTCTGGGGCCACCACATGTTCACGTCGATGTCCCCCTTGGCGAACATGCTATTTTCCGCGCTGACCTACAGCGTTTCGATCCCGTCGGCGATCAAGATCTTCAATTGGCTGGCGACGATGTACAAGGGATCGATCCGGCTCAATGCCGCGATGCTCTATGCCCTGGCTTTCATCTTCCTGTTCACGATCGGCGGTTTGACCGGGCTGTTCCTGGCAACGCTGGCCGTTGACATCCACCTGCATGACACCTACTTCATCGTCGCTCACTTCCATTACGTTATGTTCGGGGGTACGGTGATCGCGTTCCTCGGCGGCCTGCACCATTGGTGGCCCAAGATAACCGGCAAGATGTACGAGGAAAAGTGGGCAGCGCTTGCGTTCTGGCTGATCTTCGTCGGGTTCAACGTGACCTTTTTTACCCAGTTCGTCATCGGTAGCCGAGGGATGCCCCGGCGGTACTACGACTATCCGGAGCGCTTCGCGACGGGGCACTTCATCTCATCGCTGGGTTCCTACGTGATGGCCGTCGGATTCTTTGTCTCGCTGTTCTGTTTCGTGCAATCGCTGTATCGGGGACGGACGGCGCCGGCGAACCCCTGGGGCGGGAACTCTCTCGAGTGGCACACGCAGTCCCCACCGCCGCATAACAATTTCGACGAAACGCCATTGGCCGACGACCCCTACGACTTCAGCCAATGGAAGCAGGCTTCCCCGGCCGCCGGGTACGTCAAGGTCGGACGGTGAGGAGTTGACCCGATGAGCCAGGACACGACGACTCGGCCGGCGGATGCGAGCCACGCTGACGGACACGCGGCGCTCGGGCATGTGGTCCCCGTCCCACTCCTATTCGGCGTGCTGGGCATTCTGCTCGTCCTGACTTTCGCGACGGTCGCGATCACCTGGTTTGACCTGGGAAGTTTGAACCTCGTTGCGGCCCTCGGAATCGCGGTGGTCAAGGCGACCTTCGTTCTGCTCTACTTCATGCACTTGCGCTGGGACAAGCCGTTCAACGCGGTCGTCATTGTCTCGTCGCTCGTCTTGGTCATGCTGTTCGTCGGCTTCGCCATGATCGACAGTATCGCCTATCAGCCCGACGTAATTCCCGGCTACTCCCCAGCAATGGGGCAATGACGGCCGGGCCGCGGGGCGGCCACGGGCCTCCGGTCGTCGTCAGGCCCGAGGGGGACGCGGGCGCGCCGATCCCCGGTGCGGGCTTGCTGGCGCTGAGGCTGTTCCTCGCTTCGTTGAGCATGCTCTTCGGCGCGGGGCTCGTGGCTTATCTCGCAGTGCGCCTGCGGGCCGACTCCTGGAGACCGGCGGAAGTTCCGTTCCCGTGGATCGGGCTTGCGTTGGCCACGCTGATATTGGCCGCGGAGAGCGTGACGATTCAGTCGGCGCTCGGCGCGATTCGCGAGGGGCACGGGGAGCGCCTGGTGCGCCGACTAAGCCTGGCGCTGGCTTGTGCCTCTGCGTTTCTGGTGGTCCAGGTGTGGAACTGGGCGGAGCTGTGGCGGACCGGGGTACTCAGCGTCCCGAACCTGTATGGGTTCACCTTCTTGATGCTCACCGGATTGCACGCGTTGCACGTCGTCGGGGGTATTGTCGCGTTGGCGATCGTCGGATACCGAGCGTCGTGCGGAGCCTACACGTGGGCGCACTATCCGGGCGTGCGCTACTCCACGATTTATTGGCACTTCCTCGGATTGACCTGGATCGCCGTGCTTGCAACTCTCATCGCGGGGAGTTGAGCCCGCCCAGCCGACCGAGCGAATCGACGATTTCGGTCTGGTCCGGCACGAGCGCGAGCGAGCGGCGCCACGCGGCGCGGGCCTGGTCGGGTTTTCCGGCGAGTTGATTCGCAAGGCCGAGATTGTTCAGCGCTTCGACATAGAAGGGCTTGATCTCGATCGCTCGGTTGAACGCGGCGATCGCTCGATCGTAGTCGCCGAGTCGGCCATAGAGCGTCCCGATATAGCTGTGAATGCCCGATGTCGCCTCCGCGATCCGGCTCGCCTCGTCGAACGCGTCGTACGCGGCTGCGCGGTGGCCGAGAAACAACTGACGCTCGCCGCGCGCCAAAGGGTAGGTCGCGGCAAGGCCGATGCCGAAGGCGTCATGGACGCGCCGGGCCTGGACCAAGACCGAGTCCCCGTGGTAGCGGGTCCAGACGGATCGGTCGTCGGTTAGCGGCGCAGATTGGGCCACTACTCGATAGAGGAGGCCGATCGGCTCCAGGCGGAATCCCGGCGGCGCTTCGTATCCGGGCCAGCCGAGGAAATAGATGCCCCGCGCCGGGTTCGCCGAAAGCTGATTCAAGATGAAGGACTGTTCGGTGCGGATGCGATAGCTGCGCCCGGGCTCACCCGACAGCGGGGCGATCGTGAATTCGTCGATCAAATCGCGGAACAACACGCCGTTCCGATGGTAGATCGTCACGTCGGGGCGCTCGCCCAGCACCTGGTGCAGGTAGGTCAGCACAAACGCGTCGTCGGCTTCGACGAACAGTGTCGAGTTCGGTGGAAGCGTGCCTAGAATGTCGCGGCCGTAATCGGCTGCGGCCGTCATTCCGGCAAGGCGGCGGCTTTGCAGGTGGGTCACGAGCGGGGCGGCAACGAGCCCAATCGCGAACAGGGCACCGGTGATCCGGAGCGCACGGCGTGGATGAGACGCAAGCGCAGCGATCCCAAGCGCTGCCGCCGCGGCGAGGGCGACGAGCGCCGGCAGATAGAAGACCTCGACATCTTCGGTCGCGTATCGCAAACCGAAGACGATCGACCCAGCGAAAAGAACGGCAAGCGCGAGTCTCAGTCGACGGGTGCATCCGGCCGCGGTCGCGCGCGGGATTCCGATCCATCCGGCGAGCGCGAGCGGCAGCGCGACCGGCGTGAACTCGTGGACGAGCACGCCGACCAGTCGCGACCAGCCCTGGGGCCGAATCAACCCCGCCCAGCCCAAGTCGAAGTGCCGATAGGCCGCCGCGGTCACGTGCGGGATGAGGGTGGCCCACTGATCGGGACGCCCCCAGTTCGAAGCCGGGTGGAGGCGCGAACGCCAGACCAGACTGCCGACCAGACCGACCAAGAGCAGGCCACCCACGAGCCCGCCGAGCGCAGCGGAACGCCACGGGATACCCGGGCGTCTCGCGTCCGCTCCTCGCGAGGGCCAGGCCAAGATCGCTGCCGCCGGAAGGGCGAGAACGATTGTCGGGTGGTGCGCCAGCCCGAGCCCGAGCACGACTCCGGCAGCGAACCAAGCCCGCGACCGGGATCGAGTCGATCCAGATCGGCCCGCGATCCAAGCCGAGAACAGCAGGCCGACGAGCAGGCTCAGATGCAGCGAGTAGACCTCGGCGACCGTAGAGATCCACCAAAACGTCGAGGAGACCGCCAAGGCCCCCGAACCGGCCAGAGCGGCAAGGCTCGATCCCGTGGCCCGGCGGATCCATGTGGCGACCAGACCTACGCAGAGGCCGCCGAAGAGCGCCGAGAGCAGATTCACGCGGAACGCCGCCTCTCCGACCGGTATCTGCAACGCGAGCCAGCCCAGCAGGGTGTAGAGGGGGTAACCGGGGGGATGGGCGACTCCCAGGGATGCGGCGGCTGCGATGAGCTCGCCGCCGTCGCCGAAGGGCACGGTCCGGCACGCGGTCACGAGGTACAGCGCGAAGCTCGCGGCGGAGGCGACCGCGAAATCGGTGCCCCGGGGCGATTGGTGGGCGGGCGAGAGGCTCACGTCGACGTATAAAGAAAAGGGAGCTATCACGATACCAGACCGTTCAACTGACCGGTGGTCAAGAAGGAGTGTCCATGTCGAGCGGAGCACGTCGTTGGGGCCAGCTGCTGGGGGTTGTCACAATCTGCGGATTCATCGTACCCGGTTCCGACGCGGCGACCATAGACTTGGTGCCCATCGCCGACAATTCGCTGTTCAGCGAAAGTGCCGATGAGAGCGGCGGCGCGACCGAGTTTCTTTTCGCTGGTGAGCTTTTTTTCCTGGCGCCGGACGTTCGGCGTGCGCTCGTGGCCTTCAACGTTGCCGGCGGCGTCCCCGCGGGCTCGACGATCAATTCCGCGACCCTGACCCTGCACGTTTCCAAGAGCTCCTTCCAGAATTTCAATCCTCAAACCGGCGAGATCCACCGACTCTTGGAGAGTTGGGGTGAAGCAGGTTCGGGTGCCGCCACCTCCGGCGGAGCCGGGGCCGGGGCGGACCCGGGCGATGCGACGTGGGCCTACCGTTTTTGGGATGCGACCACGCCGACGAGTTGGTCCACCGCGGGAGGCGCTTTCGTGGTCGCACCAAGTGCGAGCGTCGCGGTTCCCCACTCCGGTGATGCCTATGTGACCTGGGGCTCGACCTCAGCGATGGTTGCCGACGTCCAGAATTGGCTCAACGCTCCCGCGTCGAATTTTGGCTGGATCGTCAGAGTGAACGAGACCGATCCCGGTTCCGCGCGACGCTTCGACTCGCGCGAGAACACGATCGACCCCGCTTACCGTCCGAAATTGACGATTGATTTTTCCCCTCCGGCGGCCAGTCCGGCCGGAAAGGTGCCTGACGGTGACGACGTTTCCGGAACACCGCTTGTCTTGGCCAAAGGCCTTGGCGGCGCGGTCGACTTGCAATGGGGAGTCTCGTGCCTGGGAACCGATACCGACTTCGCGGTCTATGAAGGGTCGCTGGGGGCGTTCACCAGTCACGTGCCGGTCGTGTGCTCGACGACCAATTTGCCGATGGCGAGTCTGGTACCCTCGGCCGGGAACCGCTACTTCATCGTGGTGCCGCGAAACGCCTCCAGGGAGGGTTCCTACGGCCGATCCAGCGCCAACGTTGAACGCCCGCCCAGCGGAGCGGCTTGTTTGCCCCAAGCGCTTGCCGCCTGTCCCTGATGTCAGTTTCCTGACCCGCCGCGCTCCAACTCCGCGATCAACGGGAGTAGGTGAATCCGTGTCTCCGTCCGATCGGGGGCAAGGCTAGCGGCGCGCTTGAGCTCGGTCACTCCCTCTTCTCGCCGTTCCGCGGCGACCAACGCAAGTCCGAGCTCGACACGCACGTCGGGATCGGAGGGTTCGATGCGCGCTGCGATCTGGAGTTCAGGAATCGCTTCATTGACGCGGTCGAGGCGTCGCAGGATCCCTCCCAAGTTGTAGTGGTCCTGCGCCGAGCCCTGGCCGTCGGCGACGCAGAGTCGGTAAGAATCGACCGCTTCTTTGAGTTGACCCCCGTCGGCCCGCAGCGCGCCCAGGCGACAGCGATCGGCCCGCGCGGAGGCACCCGAGCCGAATCCCGGCATGGCGGCCAGGACCTCCGCCGCTTCCGCCGCGCTGCCGCTCGCCGCGAGGAGCTGAACCAAGTGCTCGTGGAGCCCGCGATGATCGGGTGCAACAGCGATCGCCTCGTGGACGTAGGTTATCGCCGATGCCCAATCGTTCGAAAGCAGCTCGGCCCAAGCGCGGCCGAGCTTGACCTCGACAACCGGGAACAGTCCGAATCGATCGGCGATCTCGAAGTGCCACGTACTCTGGGCCTGTGCGGCATGGTGGGATTCCGGGAGCGTGCGGGTTCGCCACGCGCCGGAAAGGACCTCGGGAAGCCCGACCTGGGTCTGGTCCCTGTAATAGGCGCCCCACTTGCGGTGCCACTGCACGAATCCCGACTGGGCGGTGAATCCGAGCCAAATCCCGCCCAGCAGGCTGAAAACGACACCCTGCTTGCGCCAGCGTCCCTGGAGCTTCAGCACGAGGTTCTGCACCCGCACGGTCGGGCGGCGAACCAGATGCCATAACTTGAGCGCCACGAACGCTGTGATCCCGCCCAGCCCAACCGACATGAGCAAGGGCGGACCGTCGTAGAGCCCGCGGAAGGCCAGCGTGGCGCCCAGGGCGACGCCCCCGACGAGCAGCTCTTCTCCGAGCGACAGGGCCGGCCGAGCGTTCGCCACGGTGTAGGGGGCTCGATTTCGCGAGAACGCTGCGGGCATGGCAAATCCGAAGTAAAGGGCCCCTTTCGGACAGACGTTTACGCAATCCATGCATTTCATGCACCCCGGATCGACGACCTTGCCGTAGTCGCGAACCTCCTCGTGAACCCGTACGTTTGAAGTGCAGGTCGCGGTGCAGTGACCGCATTGCTCGCAGGCATCGGTGACGCGGATCCGGCCCGGGGAGAACCGATCGGCGATGACGAAGAATGCTCCGTAGGGGCACCCATACGAGCAAAAACCCTTCGCACCCAGAAAATAAACCGCCGCAAAGCCACAGACTACAAAGGTCAGCACGGTGAAGACAGGACCCGGAAACGTGGCCCAAAAGTTCTCGGTGACGAGGTGATTGCTCAACCCCGGAAACGGTGCGCCGTTTCCGAGTAGGACCCGTGCGAAGCTGGGCCAGACGAACATGTAAAGGGCCAGGATCAGCGGGGCCAGCAGGAGGAGCCTCGATCGGAACGGTCTGGGTCGAATCCCGACTCGCTTCATGAGCCAGCCACACAGATCCTGGAGCGCGACCACGTGGCAGCCCCACCCGCAAAAAAACCGTCCCAGGACGAGCGTGGAAGCCAAGGCCAGCGCGAAAAAGATGAAACCGGCGTTGAGATAGCCCAACTCGAGCGTGTACATCGACTCCGACGGCTCGACCGGGGAGAGCGTTCGACCCGCCATCCAGAAATGCGCCACGTGCAGCGCGATCAGCGCGTGAACGGTCAGCAGGGTTGCCGCGCGCCATCGGCTGCGGCGCGACGGTCGAACGGCCGCCAACGACCCTTGGCCAATGACCGGAAGTGCGGGGTTTGAGGTGTCGGTCGGAACCGTTTCGGCGCAGCGGGACACAGCACGATCATCTTATCCCCAGCCCGCAGAATCGACACGCCCGCCGGCCGGGACCGTTCCTTGAGACAAAAAACCCCGCCGCCCAGAGGGCAGCGGGGTGTGATGAGACAGGTCTGATTCGAACGATCGGGATTACGGACAGGTCCGCGATTGGCGCGGGATGTTGTCCGAATTGCGTCCGAGCTCGCCGTCCCCATTGGGTGCGGGGCAGGCGTTGGTCGCGCGCACTTCGTAGAAGAAGCTCACGCCCGGAGCCGGGGACGCCGTATCGAGCAGCGTCGTGTCGGATGGATCACCGTCGGCGACACAGGTCGTGCTGCCGATCAGGTTGGCCGCGTTCTGCGACCTAACGACTTCGTAGTTCCACGAAGACGATCCGGGCACGAGCGGGGTGTTCCAATCCAGGATCGTCCCTGTGCCGACGACGTGATCGAGTTGGAGCAACTCGACCTCGCTCGGACGTGACCAAACCGAGTTGTTCGAGTTGTTGCAGTCGCAGCCGCGGAAGCCGTCGCCGTCCGAGTCCGCGCCCTGGCAATTGGTGGCCGAGCAGCAATCGGAATCGGGGCAGTCGACCAGGCCGTCACAGTCATTGTCCTTGCCGTCGTTGCAAGTGAACTCGGTTGTCGGTGGCGCACCGCAGTCGCGAGAACAGGAGCAGGCGGTTTCGCCGACGTTGCAGGTCCCGTCGCCGCAGATGCCGCCGCCACTGCCTTGATTGACGCAGTCGTCGAAGCAGTTCAAATTCGTCTCGCCGGCATCGCACAGGAGATCGTTGTCGCAGGTCGCCGGGCCGAGAATCTTGGCCGTGATCGAGACCGGGCTGCCAGGCTTGAACAGGCCGATCGTCCCTGAAGCGAACCCCGCGGCGGGAGGCGCGTCGGCGTCGAAGCGGAAGTTGTACATCGTTGACCAGCGCAAGGCGTTCGAGCGCTCGTTCTCTGCAAACGTGGTCGTCGAGTTCCAGGTGACGCTGCCACTGGCCGCATTATTGTTAAGCCAGTCGGTCAAATCGTAGAAACTCCCGGTGCCGTTGGCGTTTTCACTGTGGTAGTCGACATCACGGAACCCGATGTTCGAGATGTTGGCGTACAACGGGGTCGGAACCGAGAAGCTGCCGGCGGCGCGATCGGAAGTGTGATTCAGAATCGCGTACTCGTAATGCCACTGGCCACCGCCGAGGTTGGTGGCTCGTGAGGCGACGAAGAATCGCCCGTCGCCCGGTACGGTGACCTCGTCGACGAGCACGTCGGGAAAAGCGGCGGCCCAAGCCAGGATCGCAGGCTTCTCACGGATCGTGGAACCGATGAAGGATGGGTTCAGCGACGCGCTGAAGGAGAGCTGGCGATAGGACGAATTGTTGTAGCTGTTGTCGACCTGATCGAAGTCGTCGACGCCATTTCCTGGGGTCGAGTCGTCATCGGTATCGGGGAGCGGCGCGTCGTCGGGGAACAGATACATGCCCTCAACGAAGTAGATCGCGCCGGCATTCAACGCTGGGTCGACTTCGGCGTTTCGGACCTGGATGCGCTTGAAGATCGAGTTCGCCCCGGACTGGGTTCCGATGTTACGTACCGGAATGGTCATCAACCCCGTCGCCGGGTTGACCGTGTCCTTGGGTCCAAGATTGGTCTGCTCGCCGTTGAGACCGGACGTGTAGGGGTCCGAGCATTTGACTCCTAAGTGCTGGCCGTTGGTGCTCAGGCAACCCGTGCCGGAACAGAGGTTGTTCGACAACGCGAAAAAGCCCTGCTTCAGCCAGCTCTGTCCGAGTTGTTCGATACGGCCGTCCTTCATCCGATAGAGCGCACCGCCGATCACCGGGTGGCGAGGGTTCGGCAACTGGAACCAATCGAGCCAGCAATTCCCGACGTTGCACGAGGTCGTTCCGACCGAGTAGGCCGAGATCGTCCCAACGGTCCCGTTGCGGGTGATTTCCTGGAGGTCGCCGACGATCACGTCGGGAATGTCGCCAGCCGCGTCGCACGCGTTGGGGTCGCCGCCGCCCTGCGCGAATGCGGCTGGGCTGAGCGTGATCGTGGCCATCGCAATACAGATGCAGGCGAGCCGGGTCGCCCTCTGCAGAATTCGGTTCCGATTTGTCATGTTCTTTTCGCCCTCTCCCTCGAAAATCCGTCGTAGGCGCGGCAAGAGAGAATGAGACCGCCGGACTCCGCACGCGGAAACGGCCTCTCCACTCGGCGCGAGACGCCCCCGCACCATCCGCCCGACGAAACC
>JANNRU010000302.1:0-5869 GCA_031401755.1 Acidobacteriota bacterium
CGTTGCCTTCTGGTGGTTTTCGATCGGCGGGGGAGTGTTCCTGCTGAGTTACGCAGTCTATCGCGCCGATCCCGTGTTCATCCTCGGCCAAGGTTCGGGCTTGATCGTCTATTTTCGAAATCTGGTTCTACTCCGCAAACAGCGCGCGTCGCCCGTTGTCGCGGGGGCCTGATCCCGTTCGCGGTCGAGGTTCGTCGCTTTGCGGGGCGTGCACCGCATCGGAGTTGAAGGGGGAGATCGATGAGTCGGCAGATCACGAGACGAGGGATGGGCAGGTTGTGTACGGGGATCGCCATCGTCGCGCTCGGTTGCGGCCCCGGGGCAGTTCCGAGAGCGCGCGAAGTCACGACTCCTCCGGTTGATTCCGTCGTTGCGTCCGACGCCAACGCGCGGTCCAAAGTGGCCGCCGAACCGGGGACGGAGACCGCGTCCGCCGAGCTCGAGGCGCTTTGGGGATTCGATCGTCAATCGGACTATGCGACGCTCGTCCAGGCGATCGGGCGGATTGAAAACGCAATCCGGGAGAACCCAGAACTCAGCAACGCGCTGCCGGCGCGACGGCTTGCCGTCAGTTATCTGGCGGAGGCGGACCGCGTCCGGTTCCAAATCGATTTCGTGCTGCAACAACCAGAGTACGTACACAAGGCGTCCGGTGCGAAATTTCTCGTCGAGCATCTGCAAGCCCGGAAACCGATCGATCCGGATACGAAAAGGCGAGTCATCGACCGCGTTGTCGCCGACCTCCGGGCGATTCCCGGACGCGGACGAGGACAAAACGACTTCGTCGGAAACGCGACGATGCTGCTGACGCTACTCGATGATTCGCGAGCGCTGGACATCGTCTTGACCGACAGCAGTACGATGCTCCGATTGCAACGCCGTGACGGCTTCGACCTCGAATCCGACCCTGAAGTCTTCGAGCGGCTGGCCGATCGATTAAGCGCGGAGGAGACGGAAACTTGGCGCAGGGCCCATGGAAAGCTGTACGCGATGATGGCCGCGCGACGCCGCGCCGGCGAGCCGCTGGTGTCCAAGAATCCCGTCCTGGACATGAGAAAATACGCGAAGATGGCGCCCGTTCGCTAGGTTCAGCGCGTGGAGGCGCCGCTGGCCTCGGTCGATCTTTCGTAATACCCACGTCGGCAGCGGACGACGGCCTCACGTTCCTTGAGTGCGACCCGTATTTCCCGCCAGCCGCCGTCGATCTTCGGGTTGTCCGATGAATAGGCGATCGCGTACTGATTACGCAGTTCGTTCGCGACCTCCTCGAACGCGTTCCGGAGCCGCGAAGCTCCCGGAGAGATCAACGCACGTCCGCCGGTGGCCGTGGCGATGCGCTCCAGAATTTCGGCGACCGTGCCTTCGGGGCAGGCGCTCACACCCGGCGACAGTGGGGTCAAGCTATAGGCGCAGTCGCGTTCGAGACGCGAACCGAGGCCGATCGCGTACACGATAACCTCGCGTCGTAGCGCCTCGTCGAGCGCTTCACGAAGTGTGTGCAGGCTTCCCGGTCCGAGGCCGTCGTAGGCCTCATCTTTTCCATCGGACAGCAGGACCAGGACCCGCCGGCCTTCGAAGCCCCGCAACGCGTCCGCTCCGCGCCAGATCGCATCGTACAGCGCGGTCCCTCCCTGGGCCTCGAGGTCTTCGATCGCTGCGGTGAGCGCGGCACGGTCCGATGTGCTTTCGACCACGACCCGAACGGAATCATCGAAGGTCAGTACCGCGACTTCGTCCTGCGGTCCGAGTACCGAAAGAAAGCCGAGCGCTCCCCGTTTGGCCTCGCGCAACTTGTCGCTTCGCCCCCGTGTCATCGAGGCCGAGGTGTCCAGGACCAGTGTGACTCGCAAGGGGACTCGCTCTACAGTGAAGCGGGAGATCTCCTGCGGGCGGTCGTCTTCGTAGACCCTGAAATCGTTCGCGGTGAGTCCGCCCACGTACCGGCCGCTGCGATCCGTGACGATCGGAAACAGGTTAACGAGCGAGACCCGGGTTACCTCGTGGATCCGGAGCGCGGAGGTTCGAACGACCGCCCGGCCGACCGATTGCCCGGCGGCGCGGAGCTCGGCATGAAGCTCGTGCGCGCGTCCATCGGTCCCCGCATCCCAGTTGGCTACCCAGGGTGGTTCGCGGAGCGTCGTCAGCGGCGCCCCGTCCACGGAAATCAGGAGCTCGATCGGCCCGGGCAGCACGGGCGGGCTCACGGCGAGTTCGATTCGCGACACCCCGACCGCGGTGGAGAGGTGCTGGGGGCGAATGAACTCGATGACTGGCTCGTCCGCAGCAGGAACCGGTCCGTTGGAAACGATGACGCATCCAACCGTGGCCGCAAGCAAAAAGCGCCGCACGCGATCCCCCCGAGCTTCCGGCAATCCGATCCGACGAAAGGCATCGTAGCCCCCTGCGAGATCGGGTGCACCCGACCCGATGCCGCTGTGCGGAGTCAGCCCCGCGGCCGTGGCCGGCGACTCGTCAGGGCGCGTCCGGAGCCGTTCCGGCCCCCGGCGGGAACACCATCGGAACAACCGGGCGCCCGATCGTTCCGGTCGGATGCGAGCCGACGCGGGTCAGGATCACCAGACCCAACGCCGGAACCTCGACGAACAGGAAGAACGCCAGGCCGAGCGCCGCGATCAGAACGAAGCCGGCGAGCCCGAAACCCGACGGCGACAAGGTCAGGAGAGTGTGGGCTGAGAACGTGACCAGAACCGCGGCGAGGACCGAGATCTCGCGACCGGCGAGCCGGCCCAGGCTCTGACCGACGACGAAAAACAGCCCGGCGATCCCGATCCACTTGAGGATCCAAAACACCATGATCGCCAGCGGGATCGCGATGATCGTCAACGAGAGGATCGAGAGCACCACCGCCGAGCCGATGTAGCCCAAGAGGCCGACGAAAAAAGCGGTGACGTAGCGCCGTCTCGCTTCTTCTCCGATTCGCCTCACCCGATCCGGGACGAGTGCGACCAGTAGGATCAACAAGCCGAAGATCGCCACGCGTGACGCCAGTCGAAGGTAGAACAGGAGTCGCCAGAAACTCGGAAGCCACGAGCCGATCTCGATTGGCGGCAGTGTGATGGACAAGTCGTCCCGCACGAAGGTGTTGAGCACCGTCACGATCTTGCCATCGACGCGGGAACGCTCAAGTGTCAGCGAGCCGAGCACCGCCGCGACCTCGCCGTCGATCACCGCGTCGCGGACCGTGGTCTCGCTCAGTATGGCGGCGACATCCTGCCGAACCTGCCCGCTGATCTCGAGCTCGCCCATCACGACGACGACGCCCCCGTCGACTTCGCCCTCGATTTCCACCCGGCCACCGATCGAAACGACATCGCCGATCACTCGTGTGTTTGCGGGAATGCGGATCGGCTGCCCGAAGACGCTGACTTGGTCACCGCGGGTGACACTGACGGCGGGGGCCGCATCGATATCCGTAGCGACGGTATTGTCGGCACCGAAAGCCGCCGGAGCGAACAGGAGCGCGACCAACAGGTAATCACACAGTCCCTGGGAGCGGATCATTGGCTAGACTCCATGGAAGACGCCGCGGCGAAGCGCCACTCGCGGGAAACGACGAACACGACGAACCCCGCCATCGCCAGATACGCCAAGCCGAGCAGCAAGCGCAGCGGGGACTCGATTGTGGCCAAGACGGGAAGCAGGCTGTGCGCCAGATCGCGGACGGCATTGACGGCTGCGTCACGGATCAGGTCGCTCATTCGGATGAGGGGTTGAATCCGGTCGGCGAGCAACTCGACCCGAGCGCCGGCGATTCTCAGCGCGGCGATGACCTCGGGGAGTCGAAAGACCAAACCGATTCCGAACAGACTCGCCGCGATCGCACCGAGGCCGGCGATCCCGGCCAGCGTGCGCGGGTCGGTCTCGGTCCGTCGGATCTTGCCCAGTTGTATCGCGGCCCTTCGAGTTCGCTCGGCGACATCGATCTCGACCGGCAACGGAGTCCTCAGAAGCGTCAGCGCATCGGTCAGTTGGCGCTCCTCGCGCTCGAAGTTGGCGCACGCGCGACAGCCCGCGAGGTGACGCTCGAGCGCGACGCGGGTCGGGGGGTCGCGCACGATCTCCAATGTCCGTTCGGCGATGTGTCGGCGATATCGGGAGCAGTCCATTACGCTGCTCCCCCGGCTCCCGATTCGGCCGGGGCCAGGATTCGGCGCATCGCTTCGCGCCCGCGCAGAAGCCGGCTCTTGACGGTTCCCTCGGCGACGCCGAGCAGGCCCGCCGCTTGCTCGACACTCTGCCCTTCGACGTAGACCAGGAACAACGTATCGCGATAGTGCGGCTTGAGGCGAGCCAAGGCACGCCGAACGCGAACCCGCGTTTCTTCCCGCTCGGCCGACTCTGCCGGCCCCGGCGACGAATCCGCGAGGTTCTCCGGCAACTCATCCCGCATCCGATCGCGGCGGTGCCGGCGACCGTAATCGAGAATGTGATTCGTGGCGACGCGGTAGAGCCAGGAGCCGAACGCGTACTCCGGCCGGAACCGGTGGAGATTGACGTAAACCTTCAAGAACGCCGAACTGACCACGTCTTCGATCTCCGACCGAGGAACCCCGTATCGCCACGCGATCCCGGCCACCAACCGCTGGTGCTGCCGAACGATTTCGGCGAAGGCGTCCTCGTCGCCCGCTAGGACCCGCTCCACGAGCCCGTGGTCCCGGGCTGAATCTGCCTCCATCTGCCTCCTCGACGCCGGTGAAACGGCAGACAGTGGATCCAGGTTCCCGGCAGATCGCGCGCGCTCCGGATCGAAGACGTTAGTATAGGGACGGAGTTCCTGAGTGAAACGACGGCGAAGTGTGACCCGCGGGGGTTCCGAGCGATTCCGCTTGGACCACGGACAGGTGCGCCGACGGTGCGATCCGTCTCGACTTCCGTTCCGGTCGACCCAGGACCTCGAGGTCGGTCCGATCAACATTATCGGACAGTCTCGGGCCGAAGCGGCTCTCGAGCTCGGACTGGCCGTGCGGAGCCCGGGTTACAATGTTTTCGTTTGCGGAGAGGTCGGCTCCGGACGCTCGACTGTGGTCAAACGGATGCTCTCCCGGGTGGAGCGGGAGGGTCCCCCTCCCGAGGACCTGGTCTTCGTCCACAACTTTCAGGATGCCGACGAGCCCCGCCGGCTCGCGTTTCCCTCAGGGCAGGGCAAGCGTTTCCGCAGCGCGATGGCGGAATTGGTCGAGGCCCTCGAACGGGACTTACCTAAACTGTTCGAGTCCGAGCCCTATCGCAAACGGAGGTCGGCCAAGATCGCCGCGGCGGAGAATGCGCAGCGTTCGCAGCTTCGCGAATTTGAAAAGCGCGTTCAAGCCCAGGGCTTCGCGCTGGTGCAGGTCGAGATCGGACCGCTGATTCGACCCCAGCTCGTACCGGTCGTGGCCGGCAATCCGGTCGACATGGACCAACTCGAAGCGCTCGTCGAGCAGGGACAGTACAAGAGTTCGGATTTTGTTCAGCTTCGACGCCGGGAGGCCGAACTCAAAGGTGGGCTCGACGTTCTGGGGCACCAACTACACGAGCTGGCTCGCGAGATCGAGCGGACGCTATTGGCGATCGATCGTCAACTCGCAGAGCCCATCGTTGCCGAAGCCGTCGGCGAGATCCGGACCGGATTTCAGGCCGAGGGACTCCATGCCTATCTCGATCAGGTGTCTGAAGACGTTTTGGCCCACCTGGAGGAGTTCCGGGAGCCGGAAGCCGAGCCGCCGGGCCCGAGCGAAGCGGTCGCGGGTCGACCGGTAGATCGGGCAGACCACCGCCGGTACGACGTCAACGTCCTGGTCGATAACTCGAAGACTCGAGGCCGACCAGTGATCTGGGAGACCGCGCCGACCTATCGGAATCTGTTCGG
>JANNRU010000303.1:0-3964 GCA_031401755.1 Acidobacteriota bacterium
CGGCGGCTCGCCGACCACCGCGCGGGTGAGCGACATGCGGCCCTCGACTTTCTGCCGACTCTCGGATGGCGAAATTCGGAGCCTGGTCGCCGAGGATTTTGGCCTGACGCCTGAGATCACCGACGAGATGGCGATCCCGAGCTATCTGCATCCCAATCCGCTCGTCCGTTGGCTCTTCTGGCGCCGGTATTCACGACTCGCGGAGTTGGCGGCCCTTCGCCCGGACATGACAGTCCTCGAGTTCGGCTGCGGGATCGGGGTCTTCCTCCCGACGCTGTGCGCGGGGGCCGGGCGCGTCCTGGCGACCGATCTTTTCCCGCAGTACGCAAAGCGGCTTGTCGAACGCCGCGGACTGGCGGTGACGTTCGTGGACTCCGCCGACGCCGTGCCGGGGGATTCGTTGGACCTGATCGTCGCCGCGGACGTGCTCGAGCACGTGCCGGACCTCGAGACGTACCTGGAGCAGTTTCGCGCGCAACTCCGCGCTGGCGGGCGCCTGTTGGTCAGCGGCCCGACCGAGAGCCGGGTCTACCGCCTCGGCAGGATCGTCGCGGGCTTCGGCGACAAGGGCGCCTACCACCTGACGGACATTCGGAAACTGCGACGAAGTATCTCGGCCGCGGGATTCGTCCCGGCCCGGACCCGTTACCTGCCGTTCGCGCTCCCGCCGCACCTCTTCGAGGTCATCGAATTTCTGCGGGCATAGCCGGCGGAGCGGCGAGCTTCGGTCCCGTGTGGTCCAACAATTTGAGCGATGGTCGCACAGCCCGAGTCGACCGGAAATCTTGATGAATTTGAATCTTCCGTGGAGTCGGCGATCGAGCCTGGAATTCGCCCGTATCCACCACCCTCCAACCCTGGCAGGTCCTGCTCGGCGCAATGGCCGGCTGGATCAACCGCCACCAGCAGATCGCGATCGGTGACCTTCGAGAAGAGAACCGAATCCTGCTCGAGCGACTCGTCCTCCGCATGGCCCGCGAGAATCCGCGTTGGGAATACTCTCGGTCCAAGACGCGCTCGCCAATCTCGGTCATCGTGTCGCCCGAACGCGGCTGCTGAACCTCGTGGAGGCCGTTCCTCGGTACGCACTGGGCGACAATCGTCGCGATCGACCTACGAAGCCGCCGGTTTACTTCGCCGGATTGACGTCGAGCAGGAGGAGGCGTGGGTCCGCCAGGTCGGGCGGAACCTCACCGATCTCGTCGATGGCTTCCTCTTGCTTGACGAGGCCGGAACGGAACCCGTTCGTCTCCCGGAACGCACATCAAATCGGCGTGTCCCAACTAGAGGATCTTCTTCATCGAGGAATCGCTGCGCCGCGCGGCTCGGGAGTGCGTCGGCCACTACCATGCCGAGAGGAACCACCCGGGACTCGCCAACGCACTCATCGAGCCCGAAGCGATTGAGACGACTTTCGGACCGGCTCGATGCCGCGAACGACTCGGCGGGTTGCTGCGCTACTACCAGCGACACGCGGGCTGGAATCTTCAAGATCTCGCACTCCGCCTTGCGGCGACGGCTTGGCGCCGATGCTCAACTTTGTTCACGACACTCGCGACTGGACTGTAGCGTGGACCGAACTCCGCGACGTTACCAAGCATCACACGCGACCTCCCCGTCGACGGGATCCTGATGTGGCCGCTTTAGAACCTCGGATCGAGCGTCGGGCGAATAAATAGACTAGAAGCGCGCGCTACGAAGGATCGGTCTCGACGAGAATCTGCTCCAGAAGGACGAACAGCTCCCTCTCGACGGCCATGCTCTTGACGGTGGCGAGCTCTTGGCTGCTCGCGTGTCGCAGGATTTCACGACAATCGCGGCGACTCTTGTGGCTCCCGTGACTCGCCCAGATCAGCTTGGACAGTGCGGCGTCGCTGCGCGCGGCAATGGGCAACGTGAGTCCAGGAAGCACCTCCGCCATCACCGACCGCGCGAGCTCACCGGGAATCGACGACTCCGGGTAGAGGTCGAGCTTGAGGGCTTGATCGATGTCCAGGATCTGGAACATGGTCCTTGCCGCAAGCGCCGCACGCACGGTCTGCTCCTCGAGGTGAAACCCCGCTGCCGCCAGCTCGAGCAACAAGGCTTCGCGGTTCTTGAGCGCGGCCTCGGAGTCGATGACCAGATCGAGATCCTGGGTCATGCGGGGTTCGCCGTAGGCTACCGCGGTGACGCCACCCGTCAAGTGGAAGCGAACCCCGACTCGATTCAGCACCCCGACCAGTCTTGTGAGCGTCGGCCGAAAGATCTCAACCTCGTGCACGAATGCGCATCCTCTCGATCATGGCTCGGGTCGCGGGATCGCCTCCGTATTGACGCAGCGCGACTGCCCATTTGAGCCGGTCGTCGGAGAGCGGCCCCTGCTCGGCGAGGATCTGCCGCGCGACGAAGCCCCGGGCCCAAGAGAGCAGCGCCTCCGCGCGCTGGACGCGTTCGCTGATCGTCATCGATTCGATCCGACGACGATACTCGACTTCGATGCGATTCAAGGACTCCCTCACCACGACGATCATTATAGAGAAACGTGCTGGGCGCGCCGTGGGCCTGTGAACCGCCCCGGGTCTACCGGAGTGCCCATTATCTGAGAGAACGGGTCCTATGGCAAGACCAAGTAGTACTCACCGGAGGTCCGGATTTGAGAGGGCGCGCATCGTCATCCGATAAAACAGGTCAATTGCCCACGGAGGGTTTCAGCGTCGTGCAGTCCATTGCAGAACTTCTCCGGTATCCGAGCCGTGCCCGCAACTGCGCCGAGCAACGCGCCGACCACCGCACCGCGATGGCAGTTGTCCCCGCCCACGTTGGCATTGGCGATGATGCCGGCTTCAAAGTCGCCAGCGTATTTCCAAGCAAGATATAAGGACGCAGGAAAAGCGTCGGCGATGTAGCAGGCGGGACTGACCCTCTGGCCGATGACGACTTCATCGGGTTCGCGCGACCATTGCTCGGCTTTGCGCCGCGACAACCAATCGCTGCCGTGCTCGAAGATCGCTTCACGCAAATCGTCGCCGGAGAGTACGGCGGCGAGGATCTGAGCGAGGGCATCGGCGGCCTTCAACACTTCCGCATCACGATGGGTAAGCTGCGCATGCTCACGCACGACATCCCGTGCCGCCTCAGCTTCGCCGTCGAGAAATGCGCACAGCAAGCCGACGTGAGCGAGGCCGCCGATGTGAATATCGTTACCGCCGCACTTGCGCGGGTTGGTGTCGCGCGCGTAGGCGGTGAAGAATTTTCGGTGGCACTCCTCGACGTAGGTGTCGCGATGTCGGCCCGGCGTGAGCATGAAGTCCAGGTAGCGCTGAAGGTAATCCTGCGCGTCATAACCGTCCTTCGCGATGAGCGATTCGATGAGCACCCGGGCAAGTTGGAGATTGAGCGTATTTTCGCCGGCGCGCAGGAACTGATGATAGTGAATGCCGTGCTGCCCCCAGTATTGCGCCTGCTCGTGGAGGATGTCGCCGCGTTCGTTCAGCGGCGTGTGGGTCGAGCGCCAAAGTATGCTGTCCGGATGCGGATTTCGCGGGGCAAGATAGTCGCGCACAACGCCGTAGTCGCGGTGCAGCGCGGCGCGGTCGTAATACCAATGCACCGGCATGGCGAGCGCGTCGCCGATGAGAGATCCCCAGACCATGCCGGCGCGTTGATTCTCCGGTGGCTGACTTGTCTTGCCTGTTGTCATGTCAGAAGTTTAGCCAGTGCTGCGCAAGCTGCCAAACCAGAGAGCGCCGCTCCTTCCACCCGCGGCCCGCCAAAGGCATCACCAGCGAACACAAGCGGCGCGGGTTCACGCACCACCAAACAACGCTCGGGATGCACGCGCAGCGGCAGGCTGTAACGCCAGCGATGCAGTTGCGTGTGCACTGGCGCGCTGCCCAACCATGGTGCTGCCGCAGCGAGCAACGTCGCGGTGACTTCGGCCTCCGGCGTCTCCCAACGCGCACGGCTGAATTGCGGGCCCGCG
>JANNRU010000304.1:0-20240 GCA_031401755.1 Acidobacteriota bacterium
GATGGCCCTCGGCCTGAGCAAGAAGCCATGGAGCTGGTCCTGCGTGCTCGTGGAACGATTATTCGTCGAGCGCGAAGCGCCTCCAGAGACGTGGCGACGCGTCCATGATCACGACGGGTCCGCACAAGCCGCGACACCTTAATCTGAACAGGCTCTCGACCGGTTGACGTCGCAAATCGAGCCAATTCACCCGGCTCGGACCCGTATCCCACAACCTCGCGGCCACCGTGCGGTCGATGCCGACCACAAGCGCGAGACGATCGCCGTCGCCTACCTGCCGGGACCGTCAGCGGTAGCTCGACGCACGCGGACCTCAGCGTGCCCGTGAGTCGTACGCGACGATGTGGACATTGTTCCGCCTGAGGAGACGAACAACGACGACACAGGTCGAGTCCTCGCGAACCTTGCAGACGGGGACTTCGCCGTCCTCGCCGGTCGGGCCTGCGGTCGTCGTGTCATAGCGCTGGACGCGCGCTCGCACCAGCTTTTCATCGGTAGAAATGATCTTCGCGACCGCGAACGCCGCCTGCACCGCGTACGATCCCGTAGGCAGTTCGGACTCGAACACGACGATACCGCCCTTGAGGTCGAGAACGAGGGGCCGCTGAAGCTGCCAGCCAGGCTCACCCTCGCCCACGAATACCTTTCCCTTGCTCGTCACGGATTGCCCATCGAGGAGAACCTCCAGGTACGTCACGGGCAACGAAGACTTCGCGACGACGACGACGCGTCCCCGGCCGGTGGGTTGGGCGGCGGAGGCGTCGAGCCGATGACTTGCAGTCTGATCCCGGTCCTTGGGCGTCCGTGCCCGCCGTGCAGGTTTCCGTGCGCCGTGCGAATCGTCCAGGGTCGCATTCGACAGGGCAGGTATGACGTCAACCCCGTGGTGCCTGACCTCCGCGGAGGCGGCAAGAAGTTCGGCGCGGACGCGATCACAACCGGTCAAGACCTCTTGCTTGCGGACAAGTGCCAGCAGCACTTCGTCCGGCACGCCTTTGTTCGTGAGTCTACTGATCGCCCGGCCGTCGAGAACCGGCACGGTCTCCATCTGTCCCACGCCCGCCACGATCGCTTTCGTCGCCACACCGGCATCAACCTCGTAGCGTGCGCGCCAAATGGCGGGATGGTCGAGGACCTCGCGGGTGTCGACTCTCGGCTCCGGAATTTCGCACGGGACCACGTCCCGTTTCCTGCGGACGAGCGCGAGGAGAACGCTGTCCGGAACTCCCTTGTCTGTGAGCCTTGTGATCGTTGTGGGACCGAGGTGCGGGAGGTCCGGCATCCGTCGCACACGCTCGACCATCACGTCGTAGGCCACGCCCGCTCGCATCATGACGAGTAATTCCTGGATGGATGGATGATCGAGAGTCTCGTCGCTAGCTGCGGAGGCGAAACCCATCGAGAGCACCGCAATCCAGACAAGAGAGGCGACCAGCGCTCGTCTCAAGACCGGTCCGCCCGGTGTGACCGCATGGCGCTCCATAGGGTGAAACCCGACCGAGCGATTCGCACGAGAACAGGGCGCCAGGGATCGACCCATGCTGGGAGGGTCAATCGACGGCGCCCTGTCCTGGAGCCGCATATGAGCGCTAGAACCAGAACTTGGCGCCCACGGTCCCGATGAAGAGGGTGTCGGGACTCTCACCGGTCGTCGCGTGAAAAGTGCCTTCGAACTCGAGCGCCCAACGCGATCCGAGGTACCAATCGATACCGCCGCCGCCGTTCACACCGAAGACGTTCTCATCGAACCTAGACAGCAAGTTGGAGGAACCGTCTTTCTGGTAGACACCAACTCCCCCCGTGACGTACGGATGAAACTTTCCATGTTCCCAGTTGTAGAGCGCGTTTGCGGTGAAGAAGTTCACATCGAGGCTCGGGTTCCCCGGGAGGTCGGAATCGAATGAGGTAACGCCGAGCAAGCCGCGCCACGAGAATCGCGGGTTCGTGTAGTACTCGAACGTCCCGGTGAAGACCGGCTCGAGATCCTCAAAATCGTCGTCGAACGCATTGATGACTCCGGCATTGAAGCTCACCGCCATGTCGCCGTCCATCGGAGCGGTCGATGACGCCGCCGCCAGCGTGACCGCCGGGAACAGCGCGAACAGCAGCATGAATCGAAGCAGGGAGTTGGAGATCCGGTACATGGTCGTGCTCATCCCCGTTCCGCCTGGTCCTGGGCGACGGCAGCGGCCATGTGCTTGCGGATCGAATCGACGAGGGGACGGGCGGATGCCGGGACGGCGAGTGTCGACTTGACGAGGATCTCTTTTCCTGTGGTGGCCTCACCGTAGAGGCGTGCGTTGGCCTCCCCGTTCGGCTTGACGACCGAGCCATCGAGGGCGGCCCCGACGAACAGCCCACGCGACCTCGACCAGGACAGGAGCTGCGCGCGCAACTGAGCATCCGTAGCCGCCTGAGCCGTGCGTCCCACCGGGCCGGCGGTCGCTGTGGCTTCTCCACCGAGCGTGAACTGATCTTCAAGGAGGCGGTCAACGCCCTTCTCATTCATGATCAGCATCACGACATCAGCCGCCTGACCACCGACCTGGAAGCCGATGCTTGCGCCGCCGACCGTATAGAACGCCGGGGAACCCATCCGACCGTCGGGCTGGCGGCACGAGGCCACGCCACGACCCCGCTTGCCCCCGACGATGAACGCGCCCTTGGCGACGGAGGGGAAAATGAGAATGCATTCGGCCTTCGCGAGGAGTTCTTGCGGAATGCCCTTGTCGGGTGCACGGGAGAGTTCGTCGAGGACCGTCACGGCCTCAGTCAATGTCTTCTTGTCCTTCTTGTTCAGTCCGCTCGAGGCTGCGGCGGGCAGGACCAGCAGGAGTGCGAGTGGAATCGCGATGAGTCTAGATCGCATGGGTAGATGCCTTTCTTTTTGTCCTTGTTCGCTATTCACTGCTTGGGATCCCGAGCGGAGCAAGGACCGCGCGAGTTCCGAGGTCAGGAGCTGACTGCTCTGACTCGTGACCGATGGTATTCGGGAAAGAGGCTCTCCCCCATGGGGAGAAACCCTACTGGAGAGCCCGGCCGCGTTTAGCGAGCAGCCCGCAGCTCTTGGCACAGCGGGGAGCGCTTCAGCTTTGCGAGCGCGAGCGACTCGATCTGCCGCACACGCTCGCGCGACAGGTTCAATCGCTCGCCGATCTTTTCGAGCGTCCGTGTGTCGTCACGCCCGATCCCGAAGCGCAGGCGAAGGATGCTTGCTTCCCGGGGTGTCAACTGCCGCAAGACCGACGCGACGCGTTCCGCGATCTCGCGTTGCGAGGCGACCGCACAAGGCGACAGCGTGCGCTCATCAGCTAGCCACTTCACGGGATCGTAGCGGTCACCACTACCCAAACTACTTTCGAGCGCTACAGGCTCCCGGACCACGGTCAGCGCTTCTGTGATCGCAGCCAGCGGTAGCCGCAGAGTCGTCGCGATGTCCTGCGACGTCGTCTCGCGACCGAGACGTTGACGCAGCTCGCGGGCGGTGCACTCGATCTCTCGGGTCTGCGCGCGAACGTTCAATGGAACGCGGATGGTGCGTGACTTGTCCTTGATCCCACACTCGACCCCCTGCCGGATCCACCACAGCGCGTAGGTCGAGAACCTGTGACCGCGCGCCGGCTCGAACCTCTCGACGGCTCGAAGCAGTCCGACGTTGCCTTCCTGGATGAGGTCCATCAGCGGTAGCCCGGAGCGCGCGTACTTTCTGGCCAGGTACACGACCAGCCGGAGGTTGGCCAGGATGAGCGCATCCCGGGCACCGTCCAGCAGCGTCTTGTGAGTCCGGATTTCGCGGAGGGCGAGACCGACGGTCGTGTCTTGGAATTGAACGGCGCGGCGCGTGAGCTTGCTCAGAAACTGATCGAGGTCGCGCAGTGGCCAAGCGGCGCCGAGTGTCGGACCGATCTCGTCGCCCGCGAGCACGAACTCGCGACAGCTCAACGGTAGCCCCCGTGCGATCTGAGCGATCGCCTGTCGAGCCTGCGTCAACTGACTTGCCAGCCCCGCTTCATGTTGCGCGTCGAGGAGCGGGATCTCACCCATTTCCCGGAGGTAGCGCCGAAGACTCGTGGACGACGTCGCGGCGCTTCCCTGCCGTGCTCCGTGATTGGGCCAACCTTCGGTGGCCATGTGGCACGAACCCTCTTGCCCAGTTCTCAGAATCGGTTTCATGGCGTGTTAGCCGGAGCGATCGCAACATGAGGTGACGCTGCGGAATTCTCGTCGTCGGTGTGATAGATCGCGATCTCCGCCGCACTGGCCCAAGGTGATGTTCCGGGCGTCGGCCAGCTGGTCGTCGAGCGCAAACGGACGAAGGCGGCAAGACGAGTCGGGGAAATCTCAATCTCGGTCGGTGTCGGCGAGTCGGGAAACGTGCCTGACGAGTGCAGCGACCAGCCGGAGCCCTGTGGCTCGCAGTTGGTCAAGCAGGTGTGAAGCTCGTAATCCCCGATTCGCCCAGTGCTCGAAGTCTGGCGCGGCGTGTAGATGACTCGACACAGCTCCCGCTCTCCGTCGAGCGAGAGATCGACGAAGTGCGGATGGGCCGTCGCCGAACCCGAGTACCGTGTGACCCAAAGCGTGCTCGTCGAGCCGTCACCGATATTGACCGCCCGACCGTCTTCCCGGATCGTCTCCTGGCTGTCGGTGTGGGTCACGACGGGCCCGGCGACCAGGGCGCACGCATCGTCCGTTTCGATCGGTGCTTGCTCTTCGGCCTGTTCGTCATGGTAGAAGTCGATCTCCGCGGCAGTGGCCCAAGGCGTCGTTCCCGGGTTCGGCCAGCTCGTCGTCGCGCGCAGGCGGACGGCGGCTGCGAACACTGTCGGCGAGACCTCGATCTCAGTCGGAGCCGCGGAGCTTGCGAAAGAGCCCGACGCTTGCAATGTCCAGCCCGTGCCGCTGGGCCCGCACTGCGACAGACAGGTGTAAAGCTCGTAGTCCTTGATCCGGCCCTGGACCGTGTCCTGCCGTGGAGTGTAGACAAACTTGCACAAAGCTCGGGTTCCGCCGAGGGTAAAGTCGATCCGGTGGGGCGGCGGGGCGGTATGCGGAGAATATCGGGAGACCCAGAGCGTGCTCGTCGAGTCGTCCTGCGCGTTCGTCGCGCGGCCGTTCTCCCGGTGCGTCTCCTGGCTGCTCCAACCGGACACGACCTGGTCAGCAATCGGAACACAGGTGTGGTCCAGGGCGCTGACGGCCAACTCGAGGTAGTCGAGAGTGGCCTCTCCGCCGGTGACTTCGACGCGCCAGGTCTGCGGCCCTGCCGGCAACTCCACCGCGCGCGAGTCCGTGCTGCGCCAGCTACCCGCGGTGTTGGGCAAGGTCACCGTGTCGATGACGACCCCGTCGACATAGAGGATCACCCGTCGACCCGCGCCGGGGGTCTGATAGGCCAGGCGAAACACGTACTCGTCCGCGAGCGGCACGCTGACGCTGTACTCGGTCCACTCATTGGCCTCATAGGTGACGAAGGCCCCGCCAGAGTCGATGCCGGCAGGTGTCGTGGCTGACCCATCCAGGATGTCCACGCGGTCCACGGTGCGGTACCTGCGCCAACCGCCGAAGTCGTTGTCGCTGTATCCGTAGCCATTTCCGCCCCAGTTGAATTGTTCGATCTGCACGCGGTCGCCAGCAATCACGGTGGGCGCCGGCGCGGGCCAATCGAACGGCTGCGAGCGAGGGGTCACTGCAGGATCGGGGTAGGCGCCTCCCGCCGGGGACTGTGTTCCGCTCATGGCGCGCCACCACTCCGTGGTTCCCGCCGACTGGTTGTAGCCCGTAGCATGGCTGACGTTCGATGGGCCGCTCACGAATCGGATACAAGACGGGTCGCAACCCGACCAACCCAGCACGTGCTCCGGTTGATAAATGTAGGATGAAAAGACGACGCTGTGGGATGCGGTCACGTAGCTTGAGCCGAGCATCGCGCGGAGGGCGCCCGGCGAATCCGAGTCGTACTGGTTGGGTAAAGCATGGGGGAGTGCGTCAAATACCTTGTCGCTGAGGAAACCGCGAAGCTCGACATCCGGAATGTCACCGTCGTCGAGCTGTGCCTTGGGCACGTCCGGGGACACGCCGGTCGCCAGCGCCGAGGTCATCTTCCATTCGAAACGGGCAAACACGATCTCTGAAGCCCAATTGTCCACCGCACCGTTGTAGTTGCACAGATCGGTCGAGATGCCATTGCTGCCGGTGTCATTGTCGCCGCCGTAGGCGACGACCTTGCCGGCGATCGAGTGATCCAAGGCCCAAGCATTGGCCAGCGACGATCGCGGGCCGCCGAGCCAGTACTGAATCTTTGGATCTCCGACTTTCCAATGGTCGTTGATCAGCGTGACCAGCGCCGACACGCCGTCGTCTGGGATCGCCGCGGTGTCGGTGTCAACCCCGCTCGTCGGGCGTACCAGGCAGTCAGGTTCCTGCTGGCCATCGATGATGGCGACATCGCTCACGTTCATTCCGGAACGCAGTGCCATGTTCTTCAAAGCGACGGCGTGACCGTAGTTGTCCGAGTCGGCCTCGACGAACGTGGTGACGAGTGCAAGAAGCTCGATTTCACCGCGTGAATGGTAGGCCAAACAGAGTTCACTAAGATAAGCGTCGATGTCTCCGTCGTTGTCACAAATGACCACAGGCACCGCGTCGGCGAGCGACGCCATCAGGAGGACGGCGGCCAGGCTACTGATCTTGAAGCGCATGGAACACCTTTGATTTGTCTCGTCTCAGGGCGATTGCCGAAAGAACCCGAGGCGGCTGCGGGGCGGAATCCTGCCCGACCCGCACGCCTCGGGGGGAGAGTCTTGACCGGCTAGTCGCGTTCGACGATCAGGTCGTTGTTGACGGATCGAATGCCGCGGCTTCCGCGAACCGTCACCGCGGCCATCAGCCAATCGCTTTCGTTGGGTACGGTTCCCGTGAGTCTTGCGGCGCCGTTCTTGACCTCGACGGACACGTTGGCGAAGGCGACCTTGCTCAGTAGCGCGCTCTTCGCAGCTTCCAGCGCCACGTCATCCCGAACCTCGACAGCCTTCTGCTCCCCCGCGGGCACCACCTGGAGCGCGTTGTCGACTCGGATAACGCCTGACACCTTCTTGACGTCTGCCTCGGCGGCCTGCTTCGATTCCGGCGTCGGAACGATGCCGAACAGGGTTACCACCCCGTTCTCGGTATCCACGTTGATCTCGAGCGCCGGCGTGTCACCGTCGGCCAGCAGACGCATCTTGGCGGCGGTGGTGATCCACATGTCAGAAAAAGTGCTCCCGGCGCTGCGACCGGATTCGGTCGACGCTGGAGCGGATTCTTCCCGGCGAATTTCCCGATCGGCCAGCGTGTCGGGACTCTCGACTTCGCTGGCGACGCGTCGGACGCCGTTTACACCGGCCGCGATGCGGACGGCTCGCAAATGGGCGGAAAGACTTTCGGCCTTCCCGCCAAGCAGGACGACGCCCTTGTTCACCGACTGAGTACGGATGTGGCTGTCGTCCAGCGCCGGGTCCGACTCGAGTGCAGCCGTCACGTTCGTGGTGATGACCGCGTCAGAGAGATTCGTCGCTTGTGCTTTTGAGTCGGGCACGATTTGCAGCAAGTTGCGCACCTCTGTGACGCCTTCGACTTGTTTCGAAATCTCCGTAGCCCGCGCTTTTTGAGCGGCAGTTTCCACCTTGCCATGCAGCGTAACGCGCCCGTTGACGGTGTCCACGTTGATTTTCGTACCCGGGACGTTCTCGGCGGTGAGAAGGGCGAGCTTCGTCTTCGTGGTGATCCACGGGTCCGGACGATTCGGATGGCCAGTGCTTGCGGCGGCGGTCAATGTTCCGGTCAGGAGCGCGATAGCTCCCAGTTTCAAGTACGCGTTCATGTGTCGAACTCCTTGGTTTGTGACGGCATCGAGGGTGATCGTCGCCCTGATCGCCGGTCGGATCGTCTCCCATGATCGGCCATGATCGCCCGGTCGCCCATGGGGTGTAACCCTACCGACTGAGGACTGCGATGGCAGCGTCCTCGAACGCTGGCGGGTTCTCATCACGCAGCGCCAGGTATGCGTCGATTCGCAATTCGATGTCGCACGGGAACTGCGGTACGGGCCCTGCGATCTGGTCCCGGTAGGTGCGGAGCATGATCTCGCGAAAGATCGGCAATGCCACGCGCGAGCCGGTTTCGGTCGCGCCGAGCGCGCGGTTGTCATCGAAACCGATGCGCACGGCTACCGTGATTCCCTCTCGTCCGTAGGTCGATCCGACGAATAGCGCGTCGCGACAGTCATTCGTCGTGCCGGTCTTTCCCATCACCGGAATCGGGAAATCGGCGTTGTCGAGGGAGTGGGCGGTCCCTTCCGGGAGTCGGACCACCCCGCGCAGCCCCTCCTGGATCAGCGAGAGCGCTAGAGCGCTCGGGCCGTCCGACCCGAACTTCCGCGCAGTCCGGGGCGCCCGGTACAGCACGGCCCCACTGTTGGTGTCGGTGACGAGCGCGATGATGTGGGGCTCCGCCAGGATTTCCGAGGCCATGGCTCGATAGGCACCGGCCAGCTCCAGCAGTCGCACCTCCGACGCCCCGAGAGCCGTGCTGATGTACCGCTGCAACGGAGTGCGTATGCCCAACTGCCGAGCAGTTCGATTCACTTCATCGATGCCGATCTCGCGGGCGATCCACACCGCCGCGGCATTGCGCGATTCGGCGAGGGCCTCGCGTAGCGGAATCAGCCCCTTGAACTCGTCGTCGTAGTTGGTGATCCATTTCACCCCGAGATCATCGCCCAGCGGAACTTCGATGGGCGCATCAGGGATCTCGGAGTCGAGATCGAGCCCTTGGCGAAACGCTGCCAGGTACACCAGTGGCTTCCACGCGGATCCGGGCTGCCGCAACGAGCCTGTGACGCGATTCAGATCCGAATAACGGGTGGAGCGCTCGTTGAACACCTGTCGCCCGCCCGCTTCGGCAAGGACGGCCGCATCTGCATTGCGCAGCACGACCACCGATCCTTGAACCAATCCCGCTGGCCCGTGGTGCCGCGCTTCGTAGCGGGCCAGGCCGCTCTCCAGCGCTTCGTTGACGATCGTCTGCACCCGCCCGTCTACCGTCGAGCGGACCGAGATCCGTCCCTGGAACAGATCCTCGATTCCGAATCGGCTCCCGCCGTGCTGCTTCAGCTCCTCAAGAACGCTCCCAATCGCGCCGGGAGCTTCGGTCTTGACCCCGCTGCGTACCGCCACCACGACCGGTTCGGATTGGCAGCGCTGCGCCACGCTATTGGAGAGTGTTCCGTTGCGCACCATGAGAGCCAGGATCGCGTTGCGGCGGCGCAGGGGCCGCAAATCGCCAAGCACGGGTGCGTAGTCCTTGGGCGACTTGATGATCGCCGCCAACAGTGCCGCTTGACCCGCGTCCTCCGGGGTATAGGTCGCAAGCGGCTTGCCGAAGTAATAGTCGGAGGCTGCGGCGAACCCGTAGCGGCCGTGGCCCAGGTAGGTGAAGCTGGCATAGCGGGCAAAGATCTCGCGCTTGGCTTCGAGCGACGAACCGTAGCGCCGTCGCATCTCTTCCTCGAGCCAAAGCGCCAACCGGACCTCCTCCACCTTTCGCAAGATCTTGTTTGCGGGTCGAACACCCAGGAGCGCCGACAGGCCCCGCGGGATCAGGCCGTCGCTGACGAGAACGTCGCTGTTCTCGCGGATCGTCAGGTCTGCGAGAAAGAAACCGCGAACGAGTTGTTGGGTCAGCGTCGATCCGCCCTGAGGGAAGCGCGCCCGAAGTCCAGCGCCGCTCCACCACGCGGTCAGCGAGCGCACGGCAGTTTTCTGGATCACCCGCGGAAGCGCCCGATACTCGACACCAGAATGGGCGAAGAAGTTCTTGTCCTCGGCCGCCAGGATCGCCTCGCGCAGGACGTCGGGCACCTCGTCGTAGGAGACGACCCGCCGATACTCTCGCGCCAACTCGATCAGGACTTTTCCTTGGGCATCATGGATCTCGCCAATCGTCGAGAGTTCGAAGCTGAGGAATGACGCGAGGTCGGGGAGGTCGCTCCGATCGAAATAGACGTGGTGCACCGTTCCCGCCGCGAGTGACAGAAGCAACGCCAAGGGTGCGACGACCACGAAGACAGCGCGCCGCAGGAGTCGCCGGACCCAGCCAAAGCGCGGGTGGAGACAACACCTATCGGGGGATCCCATGTCGACGCCTCCACGATCTGTTCCACTTGGACCCTATGCGGGTTCAGATCGCGCCTCCATGGGGTAAAGGCCTACCGCACGCTCACTGGGGTCATCACCCCATCGTGACCCGCATGCATGTCGATTAACCTTCTCTCCCAACCGAGGAGAAGCGCACTATGACGTTGAAGACAGTCCGAGGTGTTCTGGTTGCCGGTTTCATCGTGGCCATGGCGTTGTTGGCCTCGAGCACCAGCTCAGCACAAACCAAGATCAAGCCCGGCTTCAACCTTTTCTCCACGGACCAGGATCAGGAAATCGGGCGTCAGTCCGCGGCCGAGGTCGAGCGCCAGCTCCCGATCCTCCGCAATCGCTCGGTCGAAGCCTACGTCGGCGCGATCGGCCAGCGCCTGGCCGCGGTCATTCCCGGCGCAAAGTTTCCCTATCAGTTCAAGATCGTAAACGTCACCGACATCAACGCCTTCGCGCTACCGGGCGGATACAAGTACGTGAACCGTGGGCTGATCGAGGCGGCAAAGAACGAAGGCCAGCTGGCCGGCGTCATGGCGCACGAGATGTCCCACGTGACCCTGCGACACGGAACGAACCAAGCGTCCAAGGCCTACCTGGGGCAGGCGGGGCTGGGAATCCTGGAAGGCTTGCTGAGCAAGGACGACGACTCGCCCAACAAGATGATCGACGCCGTCGGCGGTTTCGGCCTCAATGCGCTGTTCTTGAAGTTCAGTCGAACGGACGAGGAGCAGGCGGACGTTGTCGGTGCCCAGACCCTGGCCAAGGCGGGCTACGACCCGCAAGACATGAGCAATTTCTTCGAGTTGCTCCGATCGAAGCAATCCCGAGATCCCGGCAAGGTGCAACAGTTCTTCAGTAGCCATCCGCCACCCCAGAACCGTGCGACCCGCATCCGAAACGAGGCGAGACTACTGACGATTCGCCCGACGGCACCTGTCGGCGGCTTCAGGCAGGCCAAGGCCAAGTTGACGGCGATGCCCGCTGCCGGATCGATGGAGACGATCGCGAAGAACCAGCCGAAGACGAGATGACGACGTGCTGGCAGCGACCCTTTAACGATGCGGTCCAAGTCCAGTCCTCGATCGAAGGCACCTTACGTATCGTGATCCCTGGCCGCCGAGGTGCGCTGCCGGCGGTAGGGTTTGACCCCATCGACAGACCCCGGCGACTGTTCCATAATCGAGGCAGTTCGTTGAATCGCTCGATCGCAAGGGTCCAAAACGTGCGAAAGGTGAGGCGTGAAACGCGGAGCCGCAGCTAGATCCAGTGCGTTGCCGGGACGCTACGTCGCGGCACTCGAGTCGCACATGGCCAGCGGGACGCGGGTGAGCCTCGCGAATGCGGCAAAGTTGGGCCGCCAGGCCGCCAAGGCAGGGCTTCAGTCCAAGGATCTGGCCAAGATCCACGAAAAGGCCTTGATCTCTCTGGTCGTGCCCTCCGATTTCCGCACGTCTAGTAACGGGACAAACGGGAAGCTCGCGCGGGCGGTCAGTTTCTTCATCGAGGCCTTGACGCCGATCGAGGACAACCACCACGCCGCGGTCGGAAAGACCAGTCACCTCGGCCGACTGAACGGATCGATGCGCGAGCACTCCGTCGAACTCGCGAGCACCAAACGCGCTCTGAAGCGCGAGCTTGTTCGGCGCAAGACCCTCGAGACGGCGCTTTTGAAGAGCAGGCACCTCTACGAAGTGCTATTGAAGCGTTCGGATGGGATGCAACGGCATCTGCGTCGGCTATCCCACGAAATACTGGCGGCACAAGAGGCGGAACGCAAACGGATCAGTCGTGAGCTCCATGACGAGATCGGGCAGACTTTGACGGCGATCAACGTCAGGCTCGCGTCGCTGAAGCACGAAGCCGCGCTCAGCACCACGACTCTCGCAAAAAAGATCAGTAGTACCCAGCGGCTCGTCGAACGTTCGATGCAGGTGGTCCATCGTTTCGCCCGGGAGCTGCGTCCCGCGCTATTGGATGACCTCGGGCTCATTCCCGCACTCCACGCGCAATTGAGAGTTTTCACAAAGCGAACGCATGTTCCAGTGACCTTCAAGACGGTGGCAGTCGTGGAGCAGCTGGACTCGGACTCGCGAACGGTGCTCTACCGCGTGGCCCAGGAAGCGTTCGCCAATATCGCCAAGCATGCGCACGCGAGCAGTGCAAGCGTCGTGATCAAGAGGATCGCGGGATTCATTCGCATGGAAATCCACGACAACGGCAATGGATTCGACGTGAATCGTGTCGTCGTCGAATCCAAGACCATCCGGTTGGGACTTCTCGGCATGCGCGAGCGCGTGGAGATGGTCGGGGGCACGTTCGAAATCGAATCGGCCCCGGGTCAGGGCACCACGATCCGCGCGCGGATTCCGCTTGGTGAACCCAAGTGAGCGCGACTAACGAAAATGTGCGTGCGCATCCCATTCAGCGAATTACCGTCATATTGGCCGATGACCACACGCTCGTCCGTCAGGGGCTTCGTGCTCTGTTGGAAGCGGACCGCGGCATCGAGATCGTCGGCGAGGCGCAGACTGGCCGCGCGGCCGTTGAGTTGACGAGGAAGCTCCGTCCCGCCGTGGTCGTCATGGATATCGCGATGCCCCTGCTCAACGGTCTCGAGGCTTCCCGGCAGATCCTCGAAGAGTTGCCGGCCACGAAAATACTGATCCTCTCCGCGCATGGTGATGATGAATACGTTGAGGAAGTGATCGGCATCGGTGCGGCGGGATACCTGATCAAGCAGGATTCGGCTCTCGTCCTCTGCAAGGCGATCCGGGCAGCCGTCACGGGAACCAAGTTTTACAGCCCGGTGATCTCGAAGCGTCTCCTCGAGCGTCAGTCCAATGCCGCTCTCCCCGGCACCAACCGGCGGAAGCAAAAGCGAATCTCCGGATTGACTGCGCGAGAGGTGGAGGTTCTCCAGCTCATCGCCGAGGGACACGCGAACAAGCAAACCGCTGGTGAGCTCGGCATCAGTATCAAGACGGTCGAGAAGCATCGGGAACACCTCATGCGCAAGCTGGCGATTCATGACACCGCGGGATTGACCCGCTATGCGATCCAGGCGGGGATCATCGACGGCGGCCTTCGGCTGACGATCGAATAGCGGGCCGCGCGCGTCTAACCCGAACAGGCGACGTTTTCAGATTCTGCCGTGGTAGCGGCATCCGTCCCTCGGACGAAGCGGCTCCGCTCGCGGCCGAGCAGGACGATCTTCACCGTCCGCAGGAGGATGTACAAGTCCGTCGGGAACGACATGTGCTTGATGTAGTACAGATCGGCCTGCAGCTTGCGGCGAGACTGCTCGGTGCTGGCGGCATAGGGCTGCGTCACCTGCGCCCATCCGGTGATACCCGGGTCGACCATGAACCGTTCCATATAGAACGGAATCCGCCCCGCGAGGTCCTTCACGAAGATCGCCCGCTCGGGCCTTGGCCCGATCAAGCTCATCTCGCCTCGCAACACGTTGAGCAACTGCGGTACTTCGTCGACGCGGAATCTCCGCAACCAGCGACCGACCCGCGTGACTCGCGGGTCGTCCTCTGCGGCCCATACCGGTCCCGTCCGGCTCTCCGCTTCAGCGGACATGGTGCGGAACTTCAGGATCGTGAATGCGACCCCGTCACGTCCAAGACGCTCCTGCCGGTAGAACAACGGTCCGGCGGAGTCGAGCTTGACCAGCACCGCGGCCAACGCCGCGAGCGGAGCCGCCGCGACCAGGACCGCGAGCGATCCGACCAAGTCGAGGGCGCGCTTGGACCGACGGATGTGGGGACGGGAGTTGTTCATGGAAGCCGCCAGGAGCCATTCATCGTTGATGTCCGCGACGGAGATCTCGTGCGTCAACTCCTCGTGGAGCGAGCCGTAGTCGGCGAGGGCCACGCCGCGATACCGAAACGACCGCAAACGTCGCAGGAGCTTGGACTCGACCTCGCCGGGGGCGGCAACGATGAATGTGTCGATGCGATGGCGTCGCACCAGTCGCTTCAAGGAAGCGTCGGTACCGAGCACGGGATAGCCTGCGACGCGGGTTCCCACGATTCTCGGTTCCGATCCACACTGGACCATCCCCACGACCTGAATCCCCGCATGCGGGTGGCGATGAATCAGCTCGATGGTCCGTCGAGCCTCACCATTGGCACCGATCACGAGGCAGCGGCGCGTCAGGAGCCCGAGGCTACGGGTCAGGCGGTAGATCAGGCCCATCGCCAGCACCGCAAGGAGCGCGAAGATGGCGAAGGCGAGCAGAATTTGCCGAGCGACGTCCCAGGAGGAAGTCATCCACAAGAACGCGGTGGTCAGGAGCGTCCCGCCAATCACTGCGAAGGTTGCCGCCGCCAGAGTTCTGCGTGGCCAGACCCACCGGTCGGAGTCGTAGAGCCCGGCGGTCCCGAGGGAAACCATGAGGATCCCCCACGACCCCGCCAGGGTGACGTGATGGGTCGCCAGGTAGTCGAGCCCGCCATCCCAGCCCAGTCGCAGGCAAGCCGCGGCGAGCAGGGCTGCCGCGATCCCCACGGCATGGGAAGCGCCAAGAAACCAGACGCGTCGGTCCGGGGAGGAACGCACGGAACAGATGGGCTGCATGGACCGATCGACTCCTTGACGAAACCGTGGCGCGAATTCTCAAATCGGCAAGGGACGGGAGACCCTTCCGGCCCGACTCTTCCAGACTCTGCAGAGAGCTCGTGGGCTGCACTACCGTACCGCGAGAACTGACGCATGCACCATGGGGTCTTTACCCCAAGCAAGTAGGGTTTCACCCCCTGGTGGCGGGCCGATGCCGTTCGTAGCATGTCCACGGATCCGGGATCGAGGATCCGATCCAAACGCGACAATCCGGAGGTATCGATGAATCTCAAAATTGCGGTTGCGATCCTGCTGATCGCCCTGGGCATCGTGGCATTGGCCTACGAGGGCATCACGTACACGAGCAGGAGCAAGGGGTTCGACCTCGGCCCCATGCACGTGACGACGGAGAAAACCCGCCGCATCCCACTGCCGCCAATCCTCGGAGTGATCTCCCTGGTCGGCGGGATCGTCTTGTTGGTCTTCGAGCGCAAGCGTGCCGCCTGATCAGTGATGCATCGACGGACAGGAGGTAGGGCCGTACATCATGTCGTTCGCGAAAGCGGCCACCGTCGGCCTGCTGGTTCTGGGAACGGCGTTGAGCCCGCTCGTGGCAGCGCCGATCCCGGTGCGCTTCGCCGAAGGCGCCACCCACGGATTTCTCGTCCTGCGCTCGCTCGACGGCACCCTCCTGGCGACGGGCGATCTCTTCCAGGTCGCTCGGGATGGGAAAGTCGACAAACGCATAGTGTTCCACTTCCAGGACGGGTCGCTATTCGAGGAGTCGGTGACTTTCACCCAGCAAGGCGTCTACACCCTGCAGCGTTATGCCCTGTTGCAGCGCGGACCCATCTTCACCGAGGAGATCGACATCTCGCTCGAGCGCGCGTCCGGGAACTACCGCGTGAGGACACGGGCCCACGAGGGTGGGCAGGAAAAGGTGTTCGAAGGCACCCTCGAGCTACCCCCCGACGTGTACAACGGCATGGTCCTCACCGTCGTGAAGGATCTCCCCAAGGGGGCCAGCGAGACCGTCCACTACGTGGCCTTCACGCCCGAGCCCAGGCTCATCCAACTGGAGCTGGCACCGGCAGGCGAGCGGAAAGTCATGGTCGGCAACCTCACCAAGACCGCGGTCCACTACGCGCTGAAGCCTCGGCTCGGGATCTGGCTCACGCTCTTCGCCACGCTGCTCGGGCGCGTGCCGCCGGACCAGCACGTCTGGATCATCGACGACGAGGTTCCGGCGCTCGTGGGGTTCGAAGGACCGATCTACCCGACCGGGCCCGTCTGGCGGATCGAACTGACGAGTCCGCGCTGGCCGGGATGACAACTACCGATTACTCCGGTTGCGAAACTAGTCTCAGGTAAGGCTTCAGTGTCCTGAAGCCCTGGGGATATGTTTTCTTGGCGTCGTCGTCGGAAATCGACGGTGGGATGATGACGTCTTCTCCCGGCTTCCAGTTGACCGGTGTCGCCACCGGATGCTTGGCGGTCAGCTGCACGGAATCGAGCAGACGCAGCACTTCGTCGAAGTTGCGGCCCGTACTCATTGGATAGACGAGCATCGCCTTGACCTTCTTGTCCGGGCCGATGACGAATACCGAACGGACCGTTTGGTTCTCCGCCGCCGTGCGTTTTCCCGGAGTCTCGCTCGCCGGCAACATGTCGTAGAGCTTGGCAACCGTCAGATCCGCGTCGCCGATGATCGGATAGTTCGGCGCGTGCCCCTGCGTCTCTTCGATGTCCTTGGCCCACACGGTATGGTCGCTCACCGGATCGGCGCTCAATCCGATGATCTTGCAGCCGCGTTTGTCGAACTCCGGCTTCAAACGCGCCATGTAGCCCAACTCGGTGGTGCAGACGGGCGTGAAGTCCTTGGGATGGGAAAACAGGATCGCAAAGCTGTTTCCGATCCATTCGTGGAACTTGATCCTGCCATGCGAAGTGTCTGCCGTAAAATCCGGTGCCATGTCACCTATTCGGACTGCCATCGCGATTCTCCTTCCATAATCGTCTTGGAATCGACTTCTCACGATTCTCACACGCGCTTCCGTCGAGCGAAGGGTAGTCGAAATCCATAAGTTTTCTACCCGAGTGACCGCTCCCTGCGCCAGGTATCTGATCTGGCGCGTCTGGCCCGTGGCCAGGTTCCTGGAGGCATACACAGGTAGCTTTGATCGGAGACCAGGGCCGCGGCCAATTTGGATTATCCGCTTAGAGGCAGATCCCGCGGACCGCAGGTCCGGCCTCTCGTATACGATGCGCGCGATGAATCGGAGACTCGAAAAATGACGCACCGCGACCTGACCCTGTCGTTCCTCGCACTCGCGCTGACGGCAACCCTCTTGGCCCCGGCGGCGATGGGCAGCGACAAACCGGGTCATTCCCAGCACGGCAGCGCGTTCGACAGCGGAATGCGCCAGAAGCCCTGGCGGATGGCCGGGATCGGGACGGCGCACTTCCCGGTCACGACCCAGATCCCGGAAGTGCAGGAGTGGTTTGATCAGGGAAACGCGCTGCTTCATTCGTTCTGGTTCGAGGAGGCGGAGCGATCCTTCCGCTGGGCGCTGAAGCTCGATCCCGACTCCGCGATGGCGTATTGGGGGCTCGCGCGCACGGGGCTCAACTGGTTCGCACGCGGCCCCGTCGACACGCCAGAGTTCCAGCGCTACATGGACTTTCTCAAGGAAGCCATCCGGCGCAAGGGCTCGGTGACTCCGCGCGAACGGCTTTACATCGAGGCGTGGGAATTGGCATTCACCGGACCGGTCGAGGAGCGGCAGCGGACGTTGATCGCGAAACTGCAGCAGCTCGTCCTGAAGTTTCCAGATGACATCGAAGCCAAGTCGCTGCTCGCACTGTTCTCGATCGGAGAGGGGAGCGCCCTCGGCACGGAGCTGGTTCTGCAGCAGGTGCTCGCGCAGCAACCGGATCACCCGGGTGCTCACCACTATCGCATTCACAACTGGGACGGCATCGCATCGGAGCAGGCGATCGAAAGTTGCCGGCGCTACGGCGTGATCGCCCCGAATGTAGGGCACTCCAACCACATGCCGGGCCACATCTACAGCAAGATCGGGATGTGGAAGGAGGCGGCGCGCTCGATGGACGCCGCCACGCGCGTCGAACTGCGCTACATGAACGAGCGGCTCGCGCTGCCCTTCGAGAGCTGGAACTTCGCGCACAACCGGAACTATCTGTGCCACATCCAGGAGCAGCTCGGGATGCCCGAGGCGTCGATCCGCGGCGCGCGAGATCTCTTGGCTGCGCCGCGCGATCCGGAGCGGAACAAGGACGACAACTACAACGCGTTCGACCAGGGACTAATCGCGCTCGTCCGCGCGCTGGTGAAGTTCGAGCGTTGGGAGGAGATCCTGAAACCGGAAGCGATTCCCTGGCGGGATCTCGATAGCGACAAGAACACGCGCGCATGGGCCGAGACCCTCGCCTACATCGGGCAGGGGCGGGTCGTCGATGCGAAGTTCCGGCTCGGCGAGTGGAAGTCGAGCCTCCGCGATCAGGCGGCCAAGGACAAGGATCAGGGGGACGGCGGTGCCTACGGGCCGCAGACCGGCCGGGTCAACGCAGCCGCGGGTCTGCTAAAGGTCGCCGAGGGGGATCTCGTCGCCGGAACGGCGCTGCTCGGAGAGGCCGCCGAGCGCGAGCGCGCGCTGCGCGAGGCGGACAAGTATGAGAACGATCCGCCCATCGATGCCTGGCCGGTCACGCGAATTCTCGGCGACATCTACCTCGCACACGGCGATCTCAGGCTCGCGATCGAGGCCTACGACAAGGCACTTGAGCTCGAGCCGAACGACGCGTTCTCGCTCTCCGGGCTCGCCCGCGCGCACTTCGCGGCCGGGGAGCGCGAGCAGGCGGAGAACTACTACGGCCGTCTGCTCTACGTCTGGTCGGATGCCGAGCCCGGGCTCGTCTGGCGCCAGACGGCGGATGGGCTGGGCCTGACGGCCCCGTCGGCGAAATCGACGCCGGCCGAAGAGCGGCCGTATTCGCCCGAGACGCTGTCAGCGCTCGGCTCGCTGGACTGGGAGCCCTACGCAGCACCGAAGCTCGACGGCCGAGATTCCGACGGCAATCGGGTCCGGCTCGAAGACTTTCGTGGCAAAAACGTCTTGCTCCTGTTCTATCTCGGCGAGGAGTGCGTCCATTGCGTTGAGCAGCTCATCGCGATCAATGGGCGCGAGTCCGACTGGGAGCTTGCGAACACGGTCGTCCTCGCGATGAGCAGCGCGAGCCCGGAGAAGAACAAGAAGTCGGAGAAGCTCGGGAAGCTGCCCCTGCGGCTGCTCTCCGACCGCGACCACGAGAACGCGCGCCGTTTCGCGTCCTACGATGATTTCGAGAACATCGAGTTGCACTCGACGATTCTCATCGACACGCAAGGCCGGGTACGCTGGAAGCGTACGGGCGGGGAGCCGTTCAAGGACGTCGACTTCTTGATCAAGACGGTGGCGCAGATGAACTCGCCTCCCGGGTCAACGGACAAAAGCGCTCGATCTGACACGCCATAATCCGCGTTGGGGCTACTCTCGGATCGGATGCTACGCTGCTGCCATCGAGACGTGTCGACGGCAGCAGCATTCTTAAAACACGCCCGAATCAACTCGGTGGCGTAGCAACACAGTCAAGGAAAGATGCCGGGGGCCAGGGCGATCGCGTCAAGATCGACGAACGGGCCTGTCAGCACTGGAGTCACCGCTCCCGATGTCAGATTGAGCTGATACGCGTTGCGCTCGTAGGCAACGCAGTCGAACACCTTGTCGAGCGCGGTTCCGTCAGCGCGTGCCGGCGTCGCGGTCATCCCGAGGAACACGCAATCCGGATTCGCTGCGCGGACCCAGTCGAGGATCCGCGTGGTCTTGTCGTTAGTCGCGTAATGCGCTTCGTCGACAATCACCAGGCTAGGTGGCTTCGCGACCATCCCGATGTCGCTTGTGCCGGTCATGGCGTGATCGAAGCGGGCCCGCTGCGTGATCGTGTCCGTCGAGACGATCGTGCAGAACTTGCCGACGTCGTTCCGGTCCCCCTGCACGATGCCGCACATGGCCTCAGGCGCGATGAGCTTGATGACGTTGTAGGTCTGCGTGATCAGAGACTTGAGGTGCGCAAGGAACCAGACGCGGTAGCCGAGGCCCGGGTGCTCAGCGCGCTTGCGACGAATGATGTCGGCCGCACAGATCGTCTTGCCGCTATTGTGTGTGACCGTGAAGTCGTCTAGCAGGTACCGCTGATCCCCGTCGAGCGTGAAGCCGAAAAACGGCTCAACGGTTCCTGTGCGTTGAGTCTCGAACGTGGTGCGCAGTACGCTCTTGATCTGCCGTCGCGGAGACATGCGATTGCGTGGAATACGCATCGGGAGGTGCGAGAGGTCACCGCTAATACTCACCCGCCAGTAGGTGCCGGTGAATCCACCCTGGCACGACTTTGAGCACTTCTTGATGTACGCGGCGCACCCGAGGCTGC
>JANNRU010000305.1:0-1621 GCA_031401755.1 Acidobacteriota bacterium
GGGCTCGTCAAGCGGCGGGCGGGCGGCTCGTCAAGCGGTCGGGCCGGGGCGACGGCGATTCGTCGAGGGGTGTCGGTCACTCCCCGCGTTCACGGCGCGATAGACCCATTCACGACCTCCCTCGCTGCCCGGCGCGTCACGCGGTATCGTGTCACACGGAACGGCTCGGCCGATGATGACCTCATGAATTCCCTTTTGAACGTGCTGATCGCCGCGGCCATGCTGTCTCACCAGAAGGCGCCCGCGGAACCAGCCAGACCAGACAAGGCCCACTGGGGCATCGTCGAGCAATACGCCCACGGGGATCGTGCCATTGCTCTCGCCGCGATCGGGCCATGGACCAGCAAGGACCTCGAAGCCATCAAAACATCGGTCGACAACCTGGCCAAGGCCGCCCGGCGGTGCACCACCTGCGAGGCGCGAGTTCTCTTTGAGGCTCTTCCTCTGCGCGCGGCGGTCTTGCTGCACGGTGAGCGCGATCGAGCCGAACGAATGTGGCGAATCGCCCGCCGCGACGGACAGACCGAATGCTCGACCGGCGCTCATGCGTGGGCCAGCGAGCAGCTACTCCAGTTCGCGCAGCGGCAGTCAGGCCGCGGCGCATTCGTGCCGCGCTTCGCGGCCTCTATGTCTCTCCACTATCGAGCCACCCTGTGTTTTGGTCTCGCGCGCGGCTGGGCCGATGCCGGTTTGAAGCTAAGCGGCAAGGACGCCTCACTCTTCCTGGCTCGAGAACTCGCCGACGAGGCGCTGGGCGTGCTCGGTTATGTTCAGCCCTCGGGGACCGAAGACCGGCAGGGTCGGCTGGAACTGGCCCGGGAGTCGTTTGAACAAGCGGTCGCATTGGACCCATCGGCGCGCGAGGCGCGGATGCGGCTCGGGCGCGTGCAATGGCGACTGGGCAAAATGGCGGCGGCCCGCGCTTCTCTCGAGAAGACCCTGGGCCAGGGCGAGGACCCGGTCCTCTTTCTGACCCATCTGTTCCTTGGTCGAGTGCTCGAAGACTCCCAGGATCTTGAGGGCGCGGTCCGTGAGTACCAGGCGGCGCTGGACCGAGAGCCGCAGATCCAGACCGCCGCGATCGCTCTGGCCCACGCCCTCACCTTGCGGGGCAACCCCGCCGCCGCACGGGAGGTACTGGCCAGAGTCCTCCCCTTCGCGGGCCGGCGCGTTGGGACCGAGCCGTATTGGAATTACCCGGTCGGAACTCCGAACGGGGCCGAAGCCGAGCTTGAGAAACTCCGAAAGGAATCCATCAAGTGAAGATCCGCCTCGCCGTTGGTCTCGTGCTTCTTGGGGTCCAAACGCTGAGCGCACAACCGGCCGGCCCTCCACAACCTCCGGTATTCGCGGCCCAGGTCGACTCTGTCTTCATCGACGCCTTCGTAACCCACGACGGCGTTTCGGTTGGTGGACTGCGAGAGAGGGATTTCATTCTCAGGGACAATGGGGTTTCTCAACCCTTCGATCTCGTGCCCGTCGACTCCTTGCCCATCCGCTCCCTTCTGGTGTTCGACGCCAGCAGCAGCATGAAGGGCGCGAAACTGGATCGGCTCCGCGAGGCGGCGCGTTCGTTCCTCGAAAAACTCCGGCCCCAGGATGAGGCCGGTCTGGTGTCGTT
>JANNRU010000306.1:0-1957 GCA_031401755.1 Acidobacteriota bacterium
TGCAGCCGGTCCGTTCGACGATTGAGCGAATCATCTTGCCGCCTGGCCCGATGACATCGCGGATCTTGTCCTTGTTGATGAAGATGCTGATGATTCGCGGCGCGAACCTTGAAATGTTGGGTCGCGCGGCCGAGAGTGCCAGGTCCATGGTCTCGAGGATCGAAAGCCGCGCTTCCCGCGCTTGGTTCAAGGCCTTGGCCATGATCGCCCTGGTGATCCCGGTGACCTTGATGTCCATCTGCAGGCCGGTCACACCCGACCGAGTCCCGGCGACCTTGAAGTCCATGTCGCCGTGGTGATCTTCTGCGCCAGCGATGTCGGTCAAAATCTCTGCGCGATCACCGTGCTTGACCAGTCCCATCGCGATACCGGCAACCGCGGACGTCAATGGCGCGCCGGCGTCCATCAGCGCCAGGGACCCACCACAAATTGTTGCCATCGACGATGATCCGTTCGATTCGAGGATCTCGGAGACTAGGCGCATGGTGTACGGCCACTTTTCTTCGGGCGGAATGACAGGCACGATGGAGCGCTCGCCGAGCGCGCCGTGACCAATCTCCCGGCGTCCCGGACCGCGAAGGAACTTGACTTCCCCAACCGAAAAAGGCGGGAAGTTATAATGCAGCATGAAGCGCCGCATCGACTCGCCCTCGACCCAATCCAAGCGCTGGGCGTCGGCCGAGGTTCCGAGCGTGACCGCGCAGAGCGCCTGGGTCTCACCTCGTGTGAACAATGCGGACCCGTGAGTCCGCGGCAGGACTCCGACCTCGCATTTCACCGCGCGGACCTCGTCGAATCGCCGCCCATCCAGTCGACATCCCCGTTCCATGACTTCTTCGCGCAGGATCATGTCCTGGAGCTCGCCCCAAAACCTGGAGGCAAAGCTACGGACCTCGGCGGGCGTGTCCTCGGGAAGGCTCGCCAGCATCGCCGCTTTGAGGTCGTCGACGCGCGCGTAATTTTCCAGTTTTCCGCGGGTTCGCATCGCTTCCGTCAGGGGGGCCTTGAACTCTTGAATCAAGCGATCGCGGACGCCTTCAGGCTCGACCGGTCGGACGATCGATCGCCGCTTCGGAGCGATTTCCTGAATCAAATCTCGCTGGACGGCGACGATCTGGCGGATCGCTGCATGGCCACGGTAGATGCCTTCGAGCATCTCCTCTTCGGAAACTTCGGAAGCGCCCGCTTCGACCATGACCACGGCATCTGCCGATCCGGCGACGACCAAGTTGAGTCGCGAGGTGGAGAGCTCCGCGAACGTCGGGTTGATCCGGTATGTCCCCTCCGGAGTCAGGGACACCCGAACCGCCGCTATCGGGATCTCGAAAGGAATCTCAGAGATGCCGAGCGCGAAAGAGGCCCCGGTGATCGCCAGTACGTCGGAGTCGTGCTCTTGATCCGAAGAAAGGCAAAGGCCGATGATCTGGGTCTCGCAGGCCCAGCCATCAGGGAACAGCGGTCGGAGGGGCCGATCGATCATCCGCGACGTCAGGACCTCTTTTTCGTTTGGACGACCCTCCCTGCGAAAGAATCCACCGGGAATCTTTCCCGCCGCATAGGTTTGTTCCCGGTAGTCGACCGTCAGTGGGAGAAAGTCGACGCCGACTCGCGGCGACTTCGAGGCGCATGCAGTGACGAGAACGAGCGTGTCACCGAGTCGTATGGTAACCGCGCCTCCGGCCTGGCGAGCGAGATGCCCGGTTTCGACGATGATCCGTTTGCCGTCGAGATCGATTTCTTTCTTGCGATACAACGTTGCTCTCCCGCAGCCGGACCTGTCTCATGGGTCTACGCTAGGCACAACCGCGCTGCGGGATCGTGGCCGGGAGGATACCCGCCGAGGGGCGAGACCGCTCGGGACTCACGAAACGTCGCAACGCGGGGCAACGTCGACGGTCGAGGAGGTACCGGTTACTTACGAAGGCCCAATCGGCCGATGATGCTCTGGTATCGATCA
>JANNRU010000307.1:0-9782 GCA_031401755.1 Acidobacteriota bacterium
GGCTCTACAAGCTGGGGCGCAGGGTAGCCGGCAAGGAGTTCACCGGGGATTATCATGTTAGCGACATCTACGACGTAGCCGACTGCGCCCGCGAGCGATTCGAGATCCGGACTCTCGCGCGCATCGTCTGGCCGGCGACACTCTTCGAGGTCCTCGCTTGTCGCAAGCGGAATTCGTGAGCGCGTCCCCGAGAGGCTTCGCCGCGGCCGCCGGACTGCTCGTGCTGACGGTGCTCGCCGCGTATTCGAACCACTTCTCAAACCCTTTCGAACTGGACGACACGCACACGATCGTCGGGAACGAGTCGATTCTGGATCTGCGAAACGTGGCTCGCTTCTTTACCGACGCAAGAACCTTCAGCACGCTTCCAACCAACCAGAGCTACCGACCCGGTACGACGACGCTCAACGCGATCGACACCTGGCTCGGCGGAACCGGCAAGCCGGAGCCCCGCGCGTTTCACATTTCGATATTCTTGAGCTTCCTCGTCCTCGGGGCCCTGCTCTATCACTTTTTGTTGCGGCTCCTGGGTCCGGCCTTCGACCGGCCCTGGGTCCGTTGGGTTGCGCTCACCGGGACCGGGCTGTTCCTGCTCCATACGGCGAACGCCGAGACGATCAATTACGTCATCGCTCGTGCCGACTCCTTTTCGACGCTGATGGTGCTCGTCGCCTTCGTCGTCTATCTGCGTCGGCCCGCTCGCTCGCGCTCGCTCCTCTACCTGATCCCGTTCGCCGCCGGCGTTCTCGTGAAAGAAACGGCGCTGATGTTCGCGCCGCTCCTCTTGGCCTATCTCGTTCTCGTTCGTGAGGGGCTGCCGCTGCGGCCGGCGCTCGGGAGAGCGCTCGGCGCCGCGGCGCCCGCCTTCCTGCTGTCGGCCGTCCTCGTTGCGCTCTCGCTGACGATGACTCCGGCAACGCTCGCCCCGGGCGGAGCCGAGCGCTGGCGGTACCTGCTGACCCAGCCGTTCGTCCTCTTGCACTACTTCGGCAATTTCATCTTTCCGGTGAATCTCGCGATCGAGCTGGACTGGACCGCGGTGAGCAGTCCGTTCGAGTCCCGTGTTTTCGTCGGCGTTGCCTTTGTCGCACTCGCGCTCCTCGGGGCAGCGGTCGCGTCGCGGCAGGCCGCGGGGCGGCCGATCGCGTTCGGCATTCTCTGGTTCTTTATCGCTCTCGGCCCCACGTCGAGCATCATCCCGCTGGCCGAGGTCGTGAACCACCATCGACCTTTCTTCCCCTATGTCGGCTTGACGCTGGCCGCCTGCGGCCTGGCCTGTGTCGTCCTCGTGCGTCACGAAGAACGCCTGCGTCACTCTCTCGCGCTACGCACCGGTATCGGCGCAGCCGTTGTGCTGCTGCTCGCGACCCACGCCTGGGGCGTCCACCGCCGGAACGAGGTCTGGAGCAGCGCGGAGCGCGTCTGGGAAGACGCGGCGCGCAAGGGGCCGCGCAGCGCACGAATCCTGATGAACTATGCGAACACGTTGATGGGCCGGGCCGACTACGCCGGCGCCCTCGACTACTTCGAGCGGGCCCGCGCGATTTCGCCCAACTACAGCTATGTCCACATCAACCTGGGCGTCCTCAGGGCCGCGATGGGCGACGCGGCAATGGCCGAGACCCATTTCACGGACGCGCTGGCGCTCGGTCCGGAAAATCCCGAATCCTACGCCTACTATTCCGTCTTCCTGGGAGAACAGGGACGCAAGGAAGAGGCGCTCGCGATTGCGCGCCGCGGTCTCGCGGTCAGCCCGACTCACGTGAGGCTCAACGCCCTCGTGATCTCAACCTCGGCAGGCTCCGCTCCCACTCCGGAGGACCTTCTCGATCTCAGCCTGCGCCTCTATCAGGAAAGGAAATACGAAGAGAGCCTTGCCGCAGCCCGGAACGCCCTCACACTCCGGCCCGAATGGGATCTGGCCTGGAACAACATCTGCGCCGCGCAAAATAGCCTCGGCCGGTGGGACGAGGCGATCGCCGCCGGAGAGCAAGCCGTGCGACTCAACCCAGACAATCAGCTGGCGCGGAACAATTTGGCTGTAGCGCGGGCGCAGAAGGAGTCCGCGGGGAGAACGTCTCAGTCCGCGCCGCCCTCGAACTGAAAGATGGAGAGACCGGCGTGGTCGTTCGCGACGTAGGCCGTCCTGTCCGACACCCAGACATCGTGAATGAGAACGCCCGGCACCTTGTGCGAGGCGACTTCTCGCGGTGCCGTCGGAACCGAGACGTCGATGACTCTCAGCCAATCACCATCGCCGAGGTAGGCATACGAACCGGAGACGTGGACGGGGCGAGCGGCTCCGGGAGTGTCGTAGCGCCCGACCTGTCGTGGGTGCGTGGGGTCGGACACATCGACGACGTCGAAGCCCGCGTATCCCGCCCCCACGTACGCATACGGGCCGACGACGTGGACTCCCCAGACGTCCGCCCCCGGCGTGCGGTAGCGTCCCAGCTCGACGGGTCTTGTCGGCGTCGAAACGTCGATGATCGCGAGGCCCTGCTCACCGTCGGCCAGGTACGCGCGACGCTCCGCCACGAAAACGCCGTGCGCGTAGCCCGGGGTGTCGAGGAACGACACGCCCCGCGGGGCGCTCGGGTTCGAAATATCCACCACCCTCAGCCCGGATTCTCCGTCGGCGATGTAGGCATGGCCCTCCGAGACGGCGATCCACCAGGCCTCGTCCGGTGTATCGAAGGACCCGACCGATCGCGGGGCCCTGGGGTTGGCAACGTCCAAGACGCGCAGCCCCTGGAAGTCATCGGCGATGTAGGCATGGGAGCCGACGACTTCGACCGTCACCGAGCGATAGGTCTCGAGGACGCCGAGCTGCCGCACCGCCTTGGGATCCGAGACGTCGAGGATCCGCAAGCCCGTGTAGCCGTTGGCGAGATAGGCGAGAGAGCCGACCACGTGAATCCCGGTCGCCTTGCCGGCCGAGTCGAAGTGGGCGACGACCGGCAGTTCTTGCGGCCGCGAGATGTCGATGATCTCGAGCCCGCGATCCCCGTGCGCCAGGTAGGCCCGATCGCCCACCACGGTGACCGACTCCGAGCACGTCGAGGACTCGTAGCTGCCCAGGGTTCGCGGCGCCGTCGGGTCGGAGATGTCGATCGCGATCAGGCCGGCATCGTTGGCCACCCCGGCCAGGAACACATGGGAACCCTTGATCCAGATGCGTTCGGCGCCGTAGTCCAGCTTCTGGAATCCGATCACCACCGGAGCCCGCGGATTGGAGATGTCCACGATGCGCAGGCCGGCCTCGTCGTCTTCGTCGGCTTCCAGCCCGACGACAAACGCGCGGTTCCCGTCCGCCGACACCCCCCTGGAAAGGCCCGGCAGGTCGAGGTGCCCCACTTCTTTCGGCTTCAACGGGTCGGAGACATCGATGACCCTGAACCCGTTCTTGTAGTCCGCCACGAGCGCGAGCGTCCCCGCGACATGAACGTCGAGCGACAGACCCGGCGTATCGGCGTACCCGGTGAGTCGCGGCGCCGTGGGATTCGAGATGTCGACGATCGCAATTCCGCTCCACCCGGTCGCCACGTACGCGTATTGGCCCTGGACGTGGACGGCGGTGCTCTTCGGCAGGTCGTGGTGTCCGATCTCCTTCGGACTGTCGGGGTCCGAAAGGTCGAGGATCCTGAGAGCCCCGCCCTCGTCGGCCACGTAGAGCATGCCTTCGGACGCAAAGAGGTCCTTGACCACCCCGGGTGTCGTGACCAAGCCGACCTCTTGCGGCGATGCGTCCTGCCGGAGCTTGAGCACTCGAATCCTTCCGCCGGATCCGAAGTACAGGTGATCGCCGAAAGCTGCAGACGCGTAGACGGGACCGTCGGACCACCGTCCCGCCAGCTCGAGCCTCGGCCGCGTCCCCGGCGTTCGGGGGCGGTCGGGAACCGCCGAAGGATCCGGAGTCCGCGCACCGCTCACCGTTGGAGTCGCCGCGGCACCGGGCGAGTCCGGCGACAGCGTGGGACTCTTCTGATGCGGACACCCGCCCGCCGTGACGATCACCAGCGCAAGAGCGCCGGTCCATGCCATCGGATTCCTTCGCACGATCTTCCTCCAGGAAGGGCAGCCGTCGCCTACGCGGCCTCGATCGCCCCACCGTGCTCCGCCCTCGGGAGCCACGCGTCCCAGGCCAGCAACCCCCAGATCACGAACGTCATGACTTGGCCGTAGTCGTTGACGGTTGTCTTGAGCGCCATGCAGGTCGTGCTGTCGGGCGTATTGGCAAGACAGCGCACCGTCCAGACCAGTACGAACCCGGCGAGCATGTGCATCGCGAGCTGCAGCACCATCCCGAGGCCCAGACGGCGCAGCCGGGACGCCAGCTTCAGCGGGGTCGCGAGCAGCAGCGGGGGCAACAACGGCAGGCCCAGGTAGACCAGGACGAGGTACGTGCCGGGGCGGTACCAGTAGAACTCTTCCGACCCGTCCGGCCGGATCACGAACGCCCGCCATCCGCCGTCTTCGGTGACCATCATGCGCATCGGCGGATCGAGTCGATTCAGACCGACGTTGGAGCCGCGGACGACGATCTCTTGGTACTTCGGCAGCACCCGCGGGAAGAGCCAGAGGCAGAGCACGAACAGCGGAATGAACTGCACGATAAAGAACAGGACTCTACGCCGCATTACGCGTCGGTCTCCCCGGGAGCGCCATGGCCCAGACGAGCCAGAAGACCACGATCAAGAACACCATCAGCGACTGCCACACGACGAGGTGCACCGCATCAAAAGCGTCCGGCCAGTACCGTTGCACGAAGAGTAAGCTGATGATGCGGAAGAGATTCACGCCCTGGATCGCCAAGACGCCCAGCGCAACGCCGACGAGCTTGCGCCACCAGCCGGCCGGAAAGGCCAGAACCGCGGCGACGAACAGGGCCGTGGGATACACGCCGGTACACTCGCGCACGATCTCGACGGTGCCGATCGACGTGCTGAGGATCATGCCGTGCGTTTCCGCCTTGAAGCCCATGACGCGCAGCACGAGGCCGGATGCCGAGGCCAGCCACGTGGTCAGCTTGGTGTCGGTGAACGGCCTGGCCCAGATCAAGACCCGGATCAGGACCGTGACGCTGACAACGAACCACAGCCAGGCTCGCAGGGCCTGCCACCGCACGGAGGAAACCACCCGGCCCACCGATCCATCGCTGCGATCGCTATCGTCCTTCGTCATCGGTTCATTGCCGCGCCCATTGCCCCGCGGGATACCGCGTGCACCGGCCAGATGGTGCCAGCAATTTCACGCGGTGTCCATCGTGAAACCGCGCCTCGTCGCCCGCTTGGGGCCGGAATCTGCGGCCGTTTCGACTATTTTTGGTCTTGAGCCCCTGTCCGGCCGGTAATCGGTGTAACCTTTCCGCCATGCATCGGGTCGGATACCCGTCACGATGATCGAGAAGCACGGGCAACTACCGCCGGCAGAAATTCCCGCGAAGGCGAATGGACAGGATGGATGACATGCGAACACGATCGACCTTGTTTCACGCGGCGCTGTGGATGCCGCTCATGCTTTCCCAGGGCTCGTCACAAGCAGCGCCCGCGGAGCCGGCCAAGGGGCAGACCGAAGCCGAGATGCAAGTCTTGGCGAACTCGATGCGCGAGGGCGTCGAAGCGCTCTACGTCAAGAACCAGCCCGCGCAGGCGGTCGTCATGTTCCGTGACGTCTTGGCGAAGATGCCGACCCACTACGGGGCGAACTACCAGTTGGCCGTGGCCCTCGATGCCGTGGGCGACCCGGAAAAAGCCAAGCTGCAATGGGAAAAAGTGATAAAAAGCGCGCAAGCCATCGGAGACCATCCCACGACGGAAGCGGCGAGGAAGCGTTTCGTGGCCGCAGGATGGGCCGTCAAGATGCAGAACGGATTGCAGCTGCTTTACGATCGCCAGCAGCCGGCTGCGGCCGCCAAGGTGTTCCGCGAGATACTGGCCGAGTTGCCGACGCATTACGGCGCGTCGTTCCATCTCGCTCGGGCCGTGGAGCGGACCGAGCGCCCCGATGTCGCGATCGAGTCCTGGAACAAGGTTCTGAAGATGGCACAGGATTACAGCGACAAGCCCACCGAAGAACTGGTCCGACAAGCGATCGCAGCACTCAAGGTCGCGCCGATCATGACGCAGGGCCTGACGGAGCTCTACGAGCGCCACCAGCCGGAGGAAGCCGCGAAGCAGTTCCGCAGCGTCCTGAAGCTGATGCCGACCCACTATGGCGCCACCTATCAGCTCGCGGTCGCCCTCGATGAGGCGAAACGGCCGGAAGAGGCGCGTCCGCTCTGGACGAAGGCGCTGGAAATGGCGCGGTCCTATCGCGATGACCCGGTCGCGGTCACCGCGACCGCGCGCCTGGCTCATTGATCGCGCCGCGCGGGGCCACCCGAGACGAACCGGCGGCCGACTCCCGGGACGCATTAAGGTCGCGCGCGGAAATCCCTACAGGGAATCCGCGTCGTCGCCCGCCGGGCGGGACGCCACGATCAGGCCGATGCGTGGGGCCCGAAAACTAAAACACTTAAAGTTCGCGTTGGTTTGTGATTTTTGGCCAGGAAATGTCCGTCAAGCCCATTGACTGGCTGGAATAAACAGAGTAAAAACAGGGCACTGTTGCGGGGGAACCGGGGCGTCTGACCGGGCCGCCAAGCAAATGGCCACGGGGTGGACAATCTACTTTCTAGGAGAGGGGGGTGCAGTTTGGGGGCGACTGTGGCGATCGCCGCTCTTGTCACGAGCGTGCGAATCTCAATTCCAATTCATTCCGGCGGGCACGGGTTCGCCGATGAGGTACTTGAGTGATATGCCCAAGAGATTAGTAATCTTGGCACTGCTGGCGATCTTGGCGAGCTCCGGTGTAGCAACCGCGCAGCAAGCCACTCCCGGCGTGCTCTATGCGACGTCGGGTGTCAACGGGACCCCACCGGGCGGGTTCTTCTCGATCGCACCGTCGGGCGCGGCCACGTTTATCGGACCGACGGGATTCACGGGCGGCGTTCCGGGCTTGGCCATCGACTCCGCGGGAAACGTCTACGGCTCTGCGTGGGTTGGCGCGGCGACGGTTCTGATCCGGATCAACCCGGCCACGGGGGCCGGGACGCTGGTCGGGGCGATGGGGGGAATCTTTGAAGCCATCGCCTTCGACGAGAACAACGTGCTGTACGGCACGACCGCCCTCGCTCAAACTCTTCACATCATCAACACGGCCACGGGTGCGGCTGGTCCCGCCATCGGTGGGGTGACTGGACAGAACAACCTGAACGGAGCAAGTTTCAGAAACTGCGTGACCAACACCGAGATGTGGGTCTCGCAGGGCGGTGGCGCTCCTGGGAGCGGCGGCGCCGGCTCCGGCAACATCTACAGATTGAACGATACGACGAACGTCCCAACCCTCGTCGGCAACACAGGGCTCGGCGGTTCCGTCCCCGACTTGCAGTGGATCGGCACCACCCTGTACGGACTGAGTTCGAGTGGAGGCACCGGCACGTTTCACAACTTGATCACAATCAACTCGACCACCGGGGCCGGCACGATCGTCGGATCGACGGGGTTCCCCGCGATGAGCGGCATGGCCGCACGAATCACCTGCCCGCAGACCCCGACATCCAGCTACACCGCGAGCATGCTCTTGGGAATGCTGCTCCTAGCGGCGATTTCAACGATTTTGGTTTTGCGGACGCGCGCGTCCGTGGAAGGAAGCCTACATGGATAGAAACAGCAAACTGCTAATCCTCCCCGTGTTGTTCGTGGCACTCGCGGGCGCGGGTGTTGCGCATGCGACCCATCTCGCCGATGCCGGCGAACTCTACGCTTCGTCGGGCTTCGGCGGGACAGATCCCGGCTCCTTGTTCACGATCAATGCGGTCACCGGCGCGGCGACTCTGGTCGGATCGATTTGCGGAGCGGAGATTTGTTGCACGGCCGTGCCTGGGCTGGCGATTCAGAATGGCGGGCAGATCTACGGCGTGTGCCGCACCGGAGCGCCGGGTGGTGGGCCGGGGGTCCTCGTCAGGATCGACGCCGATGACGCGGAGCCGCACAGAGTCCATCCGTCGAATAACATGGGCGCCGACGCGGAGTGGATCGACTTCGACGGCCCCATCCTTTACGGCAACAACGCGCTCAGCGGCACTCTCTACACGTTCGACCATAACGTGTCGGGTGCGGTTACGAGCACGCTCGGTTCCTCTGGCCATGTCAACGCGAATGGCGGGGCCTTCGAGCCCTGCTCGGCCACGGCCCAGTTGTACACGGCGCACAGCGGCAACACGCAAGGTACGGGGACGCCTGGCACTATCTATCTGACCGACAAGGCGAACGGCTCCTCGGTGGGGCTCCCCATGGGCGCCGGCCTTGCGGTGAGCGGTCTGACCATCATCGGTCCCACGCTGTACGGCTTGCAAGCCGCTACGGCGGGCAGCGGCAGCGGGAACCCGGCTGGCGTCCCGGACTTCAACTTGGTTGATATCGATGAGGGCACTGGCTCTCGTGTGGTCATTGGCCCGACTGGTTTCAAGTCCATGGCGGGTCTCGCGTCTTGGAGCGATTGCCCGGGAGTTCCGGTGACCGGTTTCGCGATGAACATGTTGCTGTTGGCGCTTCTGATGACCGCTGTCATGGTCGTCGCGGTGTGGCGGAGCCGTATGTCCGCAGAGGGAACCATCAATGATTAAGAAAACGACGCTTCTGGCCTGGTCGCTGGCATTGCTGATCGTCTTGACGATCGGCACTCCGGTGGCGCAGGCGCAAATGGCCGGCTTGCAACCGGCTCAGGGCTTCCCGAGCGACGTCGTCGACGTCGGCTTGCCGAGCGGCGACGAAGGGGATGATGAGACACCGGATGAGATCTGTGACGTCACTAAGGTGACGTTGGATCTCGATTCCCCGATGCCGACCGCCACGGTCTACGGCGAGTTCTGCGCCAATCCGACCGTGTCGGCGGGACAGGAAGACGGGACGGAAGTCCCGCTGTTCGTCATCGACAGCGGCCCGAACTTCATCACCGTCGACCTCGGGACGAACACCGGCGCGATGGATGTGCTGTTCGTGATCACGTGTCCGGACCTCGTTTGCGAGGAGCTTGTCACGATCGGTGCCGTGGGACCGACGGGCCCGACCGGCCCGCAGGGTGTCCAGGGCAAGATCGGCCCGCAGGGCCAGACGGGCGCCACGGGGGCGCAAGGCGTGCAGGGTAAGATCGGGGCGCAAGGTCCCATCGGACCGACCGGAGCCACGGGAGCCACGGGCGCAGCTGGCGCCACGGGCGCGCAAGGCGCGCAGGGCAAGGTTGGACCGCAGGGTCCCATCGGACCGACCGGAGCGACGGGAGCCACCGGAGCCACGGGCGCAGCTGGCGCCACGGGCGCGCAAGGCGCGCAGGGCAAGGTTGGACCGCTGGGTCCCATCGGACCGACCGGAGCGACGGGAGCCACCGGGGACACCGGCGCCACCGGCGCAACGGGCGCGCAAGGCGTGCAGGGCAAGCTCGGGCCGCAGGGTCCCATCGGACCCACCGGAGCGACGGGAGCCACCGGGGACACCGGCGCCACGGGTGCGCAAGGCGAGCAAGGTAAGCTCGGCCCGCAGGGCCCCATCGGACCGACCGGAGCGACCGGGGACACCGGCGCCACCGGCGCAACGGGCGCGCAAGGCGTGCAGGGCAAGCTCGGCCCGCAGGGTCCGGCCGGACCGCAAGGCGTGCAGGGCAAGCTCGGCCCGCAGGGTGACAAGGGCGAAATGGGCGATCAGGGCCCGCAAGGCAAGCTAGGTCCGCAAGGAACCCCGGGC